>CALIIP010000087.1 GCA_938018045.1 uncultured Flavobacteriaceae bacterium | reverse complement strand
TTAATTCTGGTCTACTGATTCCGCTTTCAGAAACCTTGACACATGTATCAGGAATCTGACTTGCTAATTCAATAGAATGCTCAATATCAACTTGAAACGTTTTCAAGTTTCTATTGTTGATCCCTATAATTTGTTTGTCTATTTCTATTTTATCTAAATCTTCTTGACTATGAACTTCGTACAAGACTTCCATACCCAAATCATTTGCTAGATTTCCGAAATTTTTAATTTCCCTTTTAGTCAAGCACGTCGCAATTAATAAAATTGCGTCTGCACCTATTGCTTTTGATTCAATTATTTGAAACGGATCTACAATAAAATCTTTTCGTAAAATTGGCTTCATTTTATTGAGTGTTCTTGCTTGCATCAAATCAACAATTGTACCTCCAAAAAAATGAAGATCAGTTAAAATAGATTGTGCAGCAACTTTGGCTTCTAAATATCCTATAGTAACATCTTCAACTGTTGCAGTACTATTGATAATGCCTTTTGAAGGTGATTGGCGCTTGTATTCTGCAATAACTCCATTTGAATTTTTATGTAACAAGGATGCTCGCAAGGAAATTGGCTCCCTTTTAAAAGCAGGACTTTCAATTAAACTTTTTAAAGAAATTTCGTTTTTTAATTGTGTAACTTCTTTTCTTTTTCGCTCTATTATTTCTTCTAAAATATTCATGTTATTAATTATGGATTTTAAATTATGAATTACGAATTGATTTTTGAATACTTCCAATAATCTTCAATATTTCTTCAATATCTTTTATTAACGAGTTATACTCTTCTTCAGTTAAATAATCAGTGTCTTTTAATAAACGAATCCAATAATGAGATTCTCTTGCTTCTTTATAAGCGATAGTTAATTTGGCGAAAAAATCTTTTCTGCTTTGACCTCCAATTGCTTCCTCAACATTTGCTCCAATTGATGTTCCAGAACGCAACAACTGCTTACTCAAAACAAATTCTCTTTTTTCTTGAGATAGATGCTTATACAACTTTACAATTCTAACTGCAAAATCATAACTTTTTATTTGAATGGCATTGTCTTTTTTCATAATTCGTAATTAGACATTCATAATTAAAGAATGCAAGCATTCTTTCGCTTTTAACCCAAACAAAGAATCTTTTGCTTCTTCAAAAGCATTATTAAATGATTTACGCTCATCTACAATTTTTAAAGCAAATGCGCTATTGGTTAACACAACATTATTCTGTGCTTCAGTTCCTTTTCCATCTATAATAGATTTAAATATTTTCGCTGCCTCATCAACAGAATTTCCACCAAATATTTCTGATTGTTGTATTCTATTCTGACCTAAATCTTCAGGACTTATTAATTGTTCTCCATTTTTAGTGAAGAATTTAAAAGCACCTGTAAGTGATATTTCATCATAACCATCAAGTGCATGAACGATTCCGTAATTTATATTTTCTTCCTGTAAAATGTAATTATACAAACGCGCAACTTCCATATTAAAAGTCCCTAATAATTGGTTTTGTGGCGAACTCGGATTTACCAATGGTCCAAGCATATTAAAAAATGTTTTCAATGCCAATGCTTTTCTTGTTGGTCCAACTGCTTTCATCGCTGGATGAAACTTTGGTGCATGTAAAAAACAAATGTTTGCTTTTTCTAAATGTGTCTTTAACGTGTTTTCATCATTTGTAAATTCATATCCAAAACTCTCTAACATATCAGAAGAACCTGACTTTGAAGAAACACTATAATTTCCGTGTTTTGCTACTTTTTGACCTGTTCCTGCAACTATAAAAGAAGTTAATGTAGATATATTAAATGTGTCTTTCCCATCTCCGCCAGTTCCAACAATATCAATCGTATTATACTCAGAAAAATCTACTTTTATTGCTAATTCTATCAAGGCTTCTCTAAATCCAGCCAATTCATCAACTGTAATTGGTCGCATCATAAAAACGGTCATAAATGAAGCAATATGTGCATCATTATATTTTTCAGAAGCGATATCAATCAAAACTTGTTTTGCATCTAGTTTTGATAATCTTTTATGTTGATATAGTTCGTTTAGTATTGCTTTCATTACGAATTTGCTTCTATAAAATTTCTAACTATTTGCTCTCCAACTTCAGTCAATATACTCTCTGGATGAAACTGAACTGCACTTATATTAAACTCTTTATGGCGTATTGCCATAATTCCACCATCTTCATCAACGGCTGTAACTTCTAATTTATTTGGCATAAATTCGTTTGACGCAATCCAAGAATGATATCTTGCTGCAGGAAATATATTTGGAACATCTTTAAAAAGAATCGTATCTTCTTTTATCACTTTCATATCTGTAGCAACTCCATGAAAAACGTCATCCATATTTTCTATTTTTCCTCCAAAAACTTCAGTAATTGCTTGTAATCCAAGACAAACTCCAAAGATTGGTTTTTTACCAGCAAATTCTTTAATTACATCTTTCAATATTCCTGCTTCATCTGGAATTCCTGGTCCTGGAGACAATATAATCAAGTCGTATTTCTCTATTTCATTAATTGAAATTTCATCATTACGAAAAACTGCAGGTAAATTTCCTGTAATTTTCTCAACCATATGAACCAAGTTATAGGTAAATGAGTCGTAATTGTCTAATATTAATATGTTCATTTTATTCTGTGTAATCGTTTATTCGTGGATTTGTTTAATTGTATTCAGGTATTTGTATACTTTATAAATAATAAAAATAACTATTATAATATTTATGATATTCCAAATACTTAGACTTATAAATATTGATTTTTGAAAGGTATTCATAGTTTCTAAACTCATATATTTACTTTGAGGTCCTTCATAGAAATCATCATAATCCATCATTGCTACTCCTAAAAAAATGTATACAACTAAATCAACTAGAATAAATAATATTCCTAATATTATATTTTTAATTGTAAATATTTTTTTCATCCTAAATATTTTCTGCTAATAGCAATGCTTTTTTCAAAGCTGCTAATTTATTATTTACTTCTTGTAATTCTTTTTCCTCATCAGAATGAATTACAATTCCTGCTCCTGCTTGATAATACAATACATTGTTTTTACTTACAAAAGAACGAATCGCAATTGCCAAATTCACAGAACCGTCTAAACCAATAATTCCTACTGCACCGCCATAAAATCCTCTTGATTGATTTTCATACTTGTCAATCAATTGCATTGCCTTATATTTTGGGGCTCCACTCAAAGTTCCTGCCGGAAAAGTATCTCCAACGATTTCTATTGGATTCCCTTTTATTTGACCCTTTACAGTAGATACTAAATGTATCACATGACTAAAATATTGTACTTCTTTAAAAACCTCAACTGTAACATTATCTGCATGTTTGCTTAAGTCGTTTCTAGCCAAATCAACTAACATAACATGCTCTGCAGTTTCTTTTTTATCTTCTGATAATTTCTTTCCTAACTTAATATCTTCAGACAACTCACCAGTTCTTCTAAAAGTTCCAGCAATAGGGTTGATAATTGCTTTTCCGTCTGATATTTTTATCTGAGCTTCTGGCGAAGAACCCATCAATTTAAAAGAACCATAGTCGAAATAGAATAAATATGGCGAAGGATTGATAGAACGTAATGCTCTATAAACATTAAATTCATCGCCTTTAAATTCTTGTTGAAATTGTCTAGACAAAACCAATTGAAATACATCTCCTCTTTTACAATGTGCTTTTGCTTTTACAACATATTCTTTAAAATCTTCATTTGTACAATTAGATGATTCATCACCTTGAATTTCAAATTTTTGAGTATTAAATGTTTGTGCTTCAATAATAGTTTCTATTTCTGATATTCTAGAAATAGCGTTCTCACCAATATTTTCAATCAAAGTCATTTCGTCATTAAAATGATTGATTGCAATTATAAATCTATAAAAACTATACTGCATATGAGGAATCGCAGAAGGCGCATCTTGATTCTCTATTTTAATAGTTTCAAAATACTGAACACTATCATAAGTCGTGTAACCATATAAACCGTTGTAAGATTTTAAATTATCATCACAATCCAACTCAATACTGTTAGTGAAATCATCAAACAATTTATAGAAATTACCATCAACCGTTTTGCTTTCAATTTTTTTCCCATGAAGTGAAGTCGAAAATTTGTTTTTATCAACTTCCATCGACAAAATTGGCTCAATACAGATAAAAGAATAACTTTCTTCTTTACTATGATAATCAGAACTCTCTAACAACAAGGTGTTTGCGTACTTATCTCTAAATCTCAAATACAATCCTACAGGAGTTATTGTATCTGAGATTCGTGTTGAACTGATTGTTTTAAATTTCGTTTTATTCATTTTATCAAATAAAAAAGGCTTATCGTGAGATAAGCCTTTTGTTTATATTTTAATAATATATAGGATGCTTCTCACTTATCGATTAAGAGAGTTCCACCACCATATGTTATTGTTAATTGTCATAATTATATTGTACACTACAAATGTAAAATAGTTTTTAAATTAACCAACCTTTTTTTTGAATAAAATCTATTTCAATTGAAAATTGATAAATTCTACATTCTAAACTATCTTTTTTATTTCATTTTAACATTAATACAACAAATAAAGTTATAAATTATAACCATAATTGTATTTTTTGTTTTCATAAAAGAATAATAATGCGTTATTTGCATCATTATTAATACAAAAAATAAGATTATGTGTGGAATTGTATGTGCGTTTGACTTAAAAGAAAAATCAGAAAGTTTACGTCCTCAAATATTAGAAATGGCAAAGAAGATTCGCCATAGAGGTCCAGATTGGAGCGGAATTTATAGTGATGAAAAAGTAATAATGGCTCATGAAAGATTGGCTATTGTTGATCCAGCATCAGGAAAACAACCTTTGCTTAGCGAAGATAACAAGTTGATTTTGGCTGCTAATGGTGAAATTTACAATCATAGAGAGCTAAGAAAACAGTTTGATGGAAAATATAATTTTAAAACAGAATCTGATTGTGAAGTAATCTTGGCTTTATACAAAGAAAAAGGAGTTGACTTTATTGATGAAATGAACGGAATGTTTGGGTTTGCAATTTATGACACTGAAAAAGATGAATATTTTATTGCACGTGATCATATGGGAATTATCCCTTTATATATTGGTTGGGATATAAACGGAACTTTTTATGTTGCTTCAGAATTGAAAGCATTGGAAGGTGTTTGTACCAAAATTGAATTGTTTCCTCCAGGACACTATATGTCAAGTAAAGATGGAGAATTTGTACAATGGTACAAAAGAGAATGGACAGATTATGATGCTGTAAAAGATAACGAAACAAGTATTCAAGAAGTTAAAGAAGCGCTGGAAGCAGCAGTTCACAGACAATTAATGAGTGATGTACCTTATGGTGTATTACTTTCTGGTGGATTAGACTCTTCTGTTACATCAGCCATTGCAAAAAAATATTCGCAGAAAAGAATCGAATCTGATGATGAAAGTGAAGCATGGTATCCACAATTACACTCTTTTTCTGTTGGTTTAGAAGGTTCTCCTGATTTAGCAGCAGCAAGAAAAGTTGCTGATCATATTAAAACTATTCATCACGAAATAAAATTTACGATTCAAGAAGGATTAGATGCAATCAAAGATGTTATTTATAACATTGAAACGTATGATATAACTACTATTCGTTCTTCTACACCTATGTATTTAATGGCGAGAGTTATTAAATCTATGGGAGTTAAAATGGTCTTATCTGGAGAAGGCGCAGATGAAATTTTTGGAGGATATTTATATTTCCATAAAGCACCAAACGCAAGAGAATTTCATGAAGAAACTGTCAGAAAATTAGACAAACTACATATGTACGATTGTTTAAGAGCAAACAAAAGTTTAATGGCTTGGGGAATTGAAGGTCGTGTACCATTTCTAGACAAAGAATTTATGGATGTTGCAATGCGCATCAATCCAAAAGATAAAATGATTAATGGAGAACGCATGGAAAAATGGGTAATTCGTAAGGCATTTGAAGATATGATTCCTGAAAGTGTTGCTTGGAGACAAAAAGAACAGTTTTCTGATGGAGTTGGTTATGATTGGATTGACACCTTAAAAGAGGTTGTTGATAAAGAAGTAACTGACGAGCAATTGGCGAATGCAAAATTTAGGTTCCCAATTCAAACGCCTCAGAACAAAGAAGAGTTTTATTACAGAACAATTTTTGAAGAGCATTTTCCTTCAGATACTGCTGCATTGAGCGTGCCTCAAGAACCAAGTGTTGCATGTAGTACAAAAATTGCTTTAGAATGGGATGAAGCATTTAAAAATATGAATGAGCCTTCTGGAAGAGCAATTTTAAATGTTCATGATGACGCTTATTAAAAGATTAAATAATTAGTATTAAAATAACGGCATATTAATTGCTTCATATAAAGTCCAGCATATTGCTGGACTTTATATATTATTTTAAAATATATTTGCACTATAAAACAAGTTATGAAAATAAAAATACTTAAAACATTGTCTCTTATGCTTTTATTGATTTCAGTATCAATGAATGCACAAAAAATTAAAGGAAGTAAAAACTTAACTACAGAAAAAAGAGACTTAAGCAATTTTACCTCAATTGAAATTCAAGATGATTTTAACGTATACTTGACTAACGGAAGTTTTCAAGAATTAAAAGTTGAAACTGACGATAATATTCAAGAATATGTTGAAATAAAAGTAAAGGATAATAAACTTTCTGTTTACTTGACAAAAGAAATAAGAAGTAAAAAGAGGCTAAATATTTACCTAACCGCAAGCGACGGTTTAAACACAATCAATACTTTTGACAAATCTAATTTAATCACTGAATCTAAACTTCATTTTGATTCATTAGTTGTCAATTCCTACGACAGATCAAAAGTTGAAATGGATTTAGAATCTGATTATCTTCAAATAAATGGATTTGATAATTCTAATTTAAAAATGACCATTTCTAGTGATTCTATAATAGATGTTCGTCTTGAAAACTCATCCAAATTAAAAGCCAATGTTAATACCGAAGAACTTACATATACTGGTAAAAATAGTTCAGAAATGATTGTTGAAGGAACTACAACTTCTATTTCGATAAATACTATTGATGATAGTACATTTGAAGGTCACGGTTTCATTTCTGATGAAGCGACTATAACTGCTGATGGCACTTCAGATATTTATATTAATGCAAAAGAAACGCTGACTATATCAGCAAAAGACAGATCAGAAATATACATTTTTGAAAATCCAACAATAAGTTTAGAAGAATTTTCTGACAAAGCAATTCTTCGTAAAAAAGAAAAAATGTCTTTAATACGTTTGTAAAATAGATGCATTTTTTAATCACATTCAAAACCTTCAGATTCTATTCTGAAGGTTTTTTGTATATTGCAATACTCATAAAATAATTTAATCAAACATGAAAAAAATAATCTTATCATTACTCGTAATTATAGTAATTTATAGTTGTAAAAATGATGCTGCTACAACTGATAATCCAACAAAAACAGAAGCGCAAGAGTTTTTAAATGAATACACGAAAGTGTTCCAAAAACTATATTATGCATCAGCAGAAGCTGAATGGGCAGCTAACACGCGTATCGTTAAAGGTGATACAATAAACGCTTATAATGTTCAGAAAACTGGTGAAGCATATGCAACATTTACTGGTAGTAAAGAAGTGATAGAAAAAACGCAAGGGTTTCTTGAGAAAAAAGATGATTTAGATTTAGTTCAAGTTCGTCAGTTAGAAAGTATTTTATATGCTGCTGCTAACAATCCTGAAACTGTATCAGAAATAGTAAAAAAGAGAATTGCTGCAGAAACTGCACAAAACGAAGCCTTATTTGGATATGATTTTAAAGTTGATGGAAAATCGGTTTCTACTGGTGATATTGACGGTGTCTTAAGAGAATCTAATGATGAAGCAGAACGTTTAAGAAATTGGGAAGCATCAAAAGATGTTGGTAAAACTTTAAAAGATGGTTTAGAAAATTTAGTTGGTTTGAGAAATCAAACTGTACAAGCTTTAGGTTATGATGATTACTTTTCTTATCAAGTCTCTGATTACGGAATGGACCGTGGAGAGATGATGAGTGAAATGAGAAAGATGGTACAAGAAGTTTGGCCTTTATATCGTGAATTACATACTTGGGCGAGATACAATTTAGCAGATAAATACAAAGCGGAAGTTCCAGATTATCTTCCAGCACATTGGTTACCAAATCGTTGGGGACAAGATTGGAGTGCATTAGTAAATGTTGAAGGGCTTGATATTGATGCAGCATTAAAAGATAAAGATCCTGAATGGATTGTTAAAGAAGGAGAAGATTTCTTTGTAAGTATTGGATTTGATCCATTACCAAAAAGTTTTTATGAAAAATCAAGTATGTATCCTGCTCCTGCTGATGCAAAATACAAGAAAAACAATCATGCTTCTGCATGGCATATGAATTTAGAAAACGATTTACGTTGCCTTATGAGTGTTGAACCTACTGCAGATTACTATGAAACTATTCACCATGAATTAGGACATATTTATTATTACCAAGCATATACAAATCCAGATGTTCCGCCATTACTAAGAGGTGGTGCAAATCGTGGATATCATGAGGCTATTGGAAGTTTATTAGGTTTAGCAGCAATGCAAAAGCCATTTTTAGCATCTAAAGGTTTGGTTGATGCTGATGCAAAAGTTGACGAAACACAAAAATTATTAAAAGAAGCATTGAGTAATATTGTTTTCTTACCATTTGCTGCAGGTGTGATGAGTGATTTCGAAAATTCTTTATATGCTGAAAACCTACCAAAAGACCAGTACAATAAAAAATGGTGGGAACTTGCTAAAAAATATCAAGGAATGGTTCCTCCTTCAGAAAGAGGTGAAGAGTATTGTGATGCAGCTTCAAAAACGCATATCAACAATGACGCAGCTCAGTATTACGACTATGCAATTTCATACATCTTATTATTCCAATTTCACGATCATATTTCTAAAAACATCTTAAAACAAGATCCACATGCTACAAATTATTTTGGAAGCAAAGAAGTTGGAAGTTTCTTAAAAGGTATTTTATCACAGGGAGCAAATTGTGATTGGAACGAATTGTTAAAAGAAAGTGTAGGAAGTGGAATGAGTGCAAAGCCTATGTTAGAATATTTCGCTCCATTGAATGAATATTTAAAAGAACAAAATAAAGGGAGAGCACATACATTACCTGAAACAATATAAATAAACAATTGATTAACAAAAAAATCCCGCAATTGCGGGATTTTTTAATGTGGAATTTGTTTTTTCTATTCTAAAGCCCCTAAATAACGTTCAGAATCTAACGCCGCCATACAACCAGTTCCTGCAGCTGTAACGGCTTGTCTATATTCTTTATCTTGTACATCTCCAGCAGCAAAAACTCCAGGTAAATTTGTTTTTGTAGATTTTCCTTTAGTAATCAAATAACCTACTTCATCCATATCTAAAATCCCTTTAAATATATCAGTATTTGGTTTGTGACCAATTGCTATAAAAACTCCCATTACTGGAATTTCAGTTTTCTCTTTTGTTTGATTATTTACAACTCTTACTCCGTCAACAACATTGTCGCCAATAACCTCATCTAATTCAGTATTGTACATTACTGTAATATTTTTAGTCTTATTAACTCTATGCTGCATCGCTTTAGAAGCACGCATAAAATCTTTACGAACTAAAATCGTAACATTCTTACAAATGTTTGCTAAATAAGTTGCTTCTTCTGCAGCTGTATCTCCTGCTCCGACTACAACTACATCATGACCTTTATAGAAAAAACCATCGCAAGTAGCACATGCCGAAACTCCTCCTCCAATTAAACGTTGCTCACTTTCAAGACCTAAATATTTAGCAGTTGCACCTGTTGAAATAATAACTGTTTCGGCTTCAATTTCAATAGTTTCATCAACAATAACTTTATGAATTCCTCCAACTTCATCACTAAAGTCAACTTTAGTAACCATTCCAAATCTCACTTCGGTTCCAAAACGTTCTGCTTGATTTTTGAAATCTTCCATCATCATTGTACCATCTGTTCCTTTTGGATATCCAGGATAATTATCAACTTCAGTAGTTGTAGTTAATTGACCTCCCATTTGCATTCCTGTATACATTATTGGCTTTAAATCTGCACGAGCTGCATAGATTGCTGCAGAATAACCTGCAGGACCAGAACCAATAATTAAACATTTTATTCTTTCAATATTTTTTGCCATAATTTTCTTTTTATTACACTACAAAAATATAGTTTTTTAATTGCAGTAATTATAAATGTTCATAAATTTTAACAATACAAACATCAATAGTATAAATCTGATTTTTAGTCGAAAAAAAAACTTATGATTACAAACACAAAAATAGTACCTTTGCAATTATCATTTTAGTTCAAAACATATGAAGAAACAATTACTTTCCTTATTTCTTGTTCTATTTTCAATTTTGTCTTTTGCTCAACACTCTGTTGCAAGGCAATGGAATGAAATTTTATTAGAATCTATCAGAAAAGATTTTGCAAGACCAACGGTACATGCAAGAAATTTATTTCATATATCTGTTGCTATGTATGACACTTGGGCAGTTTATGACACAGAAGCAAGACCATTCTTCTTAGGAAATACAATTGGAGATTACACATGTGATTTTGATGGGATATTAACACCATCAAACGTACAAGGTGCGCAAGAAGAAGCAATGAATTACGCTACATATAGATTGCTAAGTCATCGTTTTAAATTTTCACCAAATACATTAGAACTACAAAACATATATGATGATTTTTTCATAAGTGTTAACGGCGACAAAGACTTTATATCGACAGATTATTCTGGCGGATCTGCAGCTGCTCTAGGTAATTATATAGCAGATCAACTTATTCAATTTGGATTTCAAGACGGTGCAAATGAGCAGAATTTATATGAAAACATATCTTATCAACCTATAAACCCATCATTGATTATAGATCTTCCTGGAAATCCAAACATAATAGATCCAAATCGTTGGCAACCTTTAACTTTAGATGTTTTTATTGACCAAAGTGGAAACCCTATCCCACTAAATACTCCAGAATTTTTAAGTCCAGAATGGGGACAAGTTGTACCGTTTTCTTTGAATAGCGATGATGCGACAATTAATAATGTAAACGGGTTTGATTATTGGTTATATCAAGATATTGGAACGCCTCCTTATATACAAAATGACACAAACCTTTCAGGAATTGATGACCCATATAAATGGGGGTTTGCACTGGTTTCTGCTTGGTCTTCTCATCTTGATCCTCAAGACGAAACCATGATTGATATTTCTCCAGCAACTATTGGAAATGTTCAAGATTTTCCTGAAACTTTTGAAGAGTACAAAGCATTTTATGATATTGAGAATGGTGGAGATGCAAGTATTGGGCATGAATTGAATCCAACAACTGGAAATCCATATATACCACAAATGGTAAAACGAGCAGATTATGCAAGGGTTTTGGCTGAATTTTGGGCAGATGGTCCCGATTCTGAAACCCCTCCAGGACATTGGTTTACACTTTTAAACTATGTGAATGATCATCCATCATTAATTAAAAAATTTAACGGAAAAGGTGATGAATTATCAGAATTGGAATGGGATGTAAAATCATATATAACAATGGCTGGAACACTTCATGATGTTGCGATTTCATCTTGGGGAATAAAAGGTTATTATGACTATATAAGACCTGTTTCTGCAATAAGATATATGGCAGACCAAGGTCAAAGTACAGATTCAAACTTATCTAATTATCATCCAGAAGGAATACCTTTAATTCCAAATTATATTGAAGTTGTTGAAATGGGTGATGTACTTGCTGGTACAAATGATGAACATGTTGGAAAAATAAAGTTGTATGCTTGGAAAGGACCAAATTTTATTATCAATCCTGACACAGATATTTCTGGTGTCGATTGGATTTTAGCAGAAAATTGGATGCCGTATCAACGTGCATCTTTTGTTACACCGCCATTTGCTGGTTATGTTTCTGGACATTCAACTTTTTCAAGAGCAGCTGCAGAAGTTATGACACTATTAACTGGTGATGCTTTTTTTCCTGGAGGGATGGGAACTTTTGATGCCAATCAGAATGAATTTTTAGTATTTGAAGAAGGTCCTAGTGAAAGTTTAGTGCTGCAATGGGCAACTTATAGAGATGCTTCTGATCAATGTAGTTTGTCAAGAATTTGGGGAGGAATACATCCTCCAGCAGATGACATTCCTGGAAGAATCATTGGTGAAAAAATTGGTGTAGACGCTTTTAATTTTGCAAAAGAGTATTTCTATTCAGATAATGATGGTGACGGCTATTATTCGTTTGAAGATTGTGATGATAATAATAGTTCTGTTTATCCTAATGGAACAGAAATTTCAGGTAACTCAATTGATGAAGATTGTAATGGAGAGGATTTAGATTTTGCAGTTACAATTTATCCAAATCCAATAAATGATATTTTAAGATTTTATATCACAGATGAAAGTAGTGTAAATATCACTATCTATAATATTACTGGTGCAACTATTATTCAAAAAAGAATTGAAATTCAAGACTATAATGCAGAAGTTAATTTATCAGAACTTTCAGCCGGTATTTATATCTTTGAAATCATTAATGATTCTAATGAAAAAATATTACTTCAAAAGATTATAAAAAACTAAACGTTATTTATTTAATAATCACTAGGCAAATAAATATTAAATTATATATTTGCAGTCCGAAAAACTTCGGGGTGTAGCGTAGCCCGGTCATCGCGCCTCGTTTGGGACGAGGAGGTCGCAGGTTCGAATCCTGCCACCCCGACAAAACTTGATAATCAATTGATTATCAAGTTTTTTTTTATTTTAGAGTTATCGTATTGATTTGGATTTCAAATTCTTCGTTCTTACCATCTCCAATAAGAATTGCAACTTGCTCAATGATATCTTTTCCAAAGTTTGGCATATCAAGTTTTCTACCTCTAAATTGTGGCTTGAAATCTTTTAGGTACAGAACAATTTCTTCTTCTTTTCCTGAAGTCTTAAAGTTTTGAGTATATGAATACATATTAAATCGCTTCTCTTTTATTCTAAATTGATATGTTTTCCCATCTCCTTTAATTTTCAAAACTATTTTTTTGTAATTTTTTATATTATTGATTTTAGAATCTAATTGTGTCATTGCAAAACCGCCATTATTCTCTAATGATACTTTGCCTTTAAAAACCCCTTTTTTGTTTATCAATGACAACATAGAACTAGATCTTCCTCCCATTACATCGTCATTTACAATTCTCCACGAATTAATATTCTGTGCCGAATTGAAATCAAATATTGTTTGCGGTTGCTGCAATTGACTCATGAATAATAATGTATAAATTAGGCCTTTCATATCAAGATATTTAGTATTTTATATTACAAATATACAAAATTGTTTAACTTTTTTGAATAAAAAGTTAAACAAAAAATATAATCACTATCTTTACACCCTTAATAAATTAAGAATAATGGCGAAAAAGAAAAACTTAAAAGAGAATGACTTCATAGATATGTATGTAGAATATGTTTTGGAACATAATGAAAACCCAGACTCTGTCTATAGTTTTGCTGAAGAAAATAATTTCAAAGAAGAAGATTTCTTTAAATATTTTAGTAATTTCGAGGCTATTGAGCAATCTATATTAGAATCATTTTTTGAGCAAACTATTAGTTTATTAGAAAATAGTGATGACTATCTTACATATGACTCTCGAAACAAATTATTAAGTTTTTACTTTACTTTTTTTGAATTATTAAGCGCAAATAGAAGTTATGTTACTTATGCTTTAAAAAACAAGGTTAGTTTAAAATTTCTTAAGCCTTTAAAAGAACTTAAAAATATTTTTGCAAATTATATCGATACTTTAGAAATTGAGACAATAGATTTCAAACAAAAACACCTTGAAGATATTCAAATGAAATCTTTAAAAGAAGGTGCTTGGATACAGTTAATTGTAACAATAAAATTCTGGCTAGATGACACTTCTTCTGAATTTGAAAAAACAGATATATTTATAGAGAAATGTATAAATACAAGTTTTGATTTAATAAGCGTACAACCTATTAAAAGTATAATTGACTTAGGGAAATTTTTGTATAAAGAAAAAATGATGAAATAATGAAGACAATAGATAAAATACCAACATCAAAAATTCAAAGAGCATCTAAACTGGTCCAAACTGGAGCAAAAGTTGGAGTAAATTACCTTAAGTATTATGGTAATAAAATGGTGAAAACTGAAGAAGAAGCAAAAGCAAAACTAAATGAAGACAATGCTGAAGATATTTATGATGGATTAAAAAAACTCAAAGGTAGTGCTCTAAAAGTAGCGCAAATGTTGAGTATGGAAAAAAACATCTTACCAAAGGCTTATGTAGAAAAGTTTTCGTTATCTCAATTTTCTGTTCCACCATTGTCTGCGCCATTAGTAACAAAAACTTTTAAAAAGTACTTTGGTAAAAGTCCAAATGATTTGTTTGACACCTTTGATTTAAATGCTGTAAGCGGAGCAAGTATTGGTCAAGTGCATAAAGCCACAAAAAACGGTATTGAATTAGCAGTGAAAATTCAATATCCTGGAGTTGCTGAAAGTATATCATCAGATTTAGCAATGGTGAAACCTATTGCGATGAAAATGTTTAATATAAAAGGTGAAGGTTCTGACGAATATTTTAAAGAAGTAGAAAATAAACTAAACGAAGAAACAGATTATGTTTTAGAGTTAGCACAAAGCCAAGAAATATCAGAATCATGCTCGAAAATTAATAACTTAAATTTTCCAACTTATTATCCTGAATTCTCTTCTGATAGAATTTTAACAATGAATTGGATGAATGGTCAACATTTATCTGAATTCACTGCTAAAAATACTGATAAAAAAATAGCAAATAAACTCGGACAAGCATTATGGGATTTCTATATGTATCAAATACATGTTTTAAGAAAAGTACATGCAGATCCTCATCCTGGAAATTTATTAGTTTCAAAAAACAATGAATTAATAGTTATTGATTTTGGCTGTATGAAAGAGGTTCCAGATGATTTCTATAACCCCTATTTTGAATTAGCAAAGAAAGAAACGATTACAGATCCTAAGTTCTTTGAAGAAAAATTATATGAGTTAGAAATCTTAAAACCAACTGATACAAAAGAAGAATATGTCTTTTTTAAAGAATTATTTCACGAAATGTTATCGTTATTTACTTTGCCATTTCATTCTGAAGAATTTGACTTCTCTGATACTGCTTTCTTTGACAGAATTGGAGAATTAGGTCAGAAATATGCAAAAAGTAATGAGATAAGAAACATGAATGGAAATAGAGGTTCAAAACACTTCATTTATATTAATAGAACCTTTTTCGGACTCTATAATTTAATGCACGATTTAAAAGCAACAAACGTTAAAATCAATAATTATAAAAAATACTAAATGGCTTTTTTTACCAATAAAGACATACAAGAATTTGAGCATTTATACAAGATTAACTTAGTTAATAGCTTGTCTGGATATAAATCTGCAAATCTTATTGGTACACTTTCAAAAGAGGGAAAAGAAAATGTAGCTATATTTAGTTCTGTGGTTCATTTAGGCTCAAGTCCGCCAGTTTTAGGTTTTATTTTACGCCCAACAACAGTTCCCAGAGATACCTACAAGAACATCAAAGAAACTGGTTTTTATACCATCAATCATATTGCCAAAAGTTTCATTGAAGATGCTCATCATACGTCAGCAAAATACGATTCAGAAATTTCCGAATTTGATGTCACAGACTTAGAATCGAATTATTTAAAGGATTTTAAAGCGCCTTTTGTAAAGCAATCTCCTATAAAAATTGCTATGAAATATCTTGAAGAATATTATATCAAAGCAAATGATGTACTTATGATTGTTGGTGAAATTCAATCAGTAAATATCGATGGTGATTTAATACAAAAAGATGGATTTATAGACCTATCAAAAGGAAATATTGCTGCTATTAATGGATTGGATGGCTATGCGATTCCGAAGTTAGAAACACGTCAAACTTATCAAAGACCAAAAAAAAATAATTTATAAAGATGAAAATCTTAATCACAGGAACTACAGGATATATTGCGAAAAGATTGGTTTTGAAGTTATTAAAAGACGGACACCAATTAATATGCTGTGTGCGTGATTTAAATAGAATTCCTGATGAAATTGAACATGAAAATAATATTGAATTTATAAAGATTGACTTTCTAAACACAAAAGATGTCGTGCTTCCAGAAGATATAGATGCTGCATATTATTTAATACACTCAATGTCTACTAGCGCAAATAATTTCAATGAATTAGAGAAAAATTGTGCATTAAACTTTAAAAAATTAATTACAGAAACCAATTGTAAGCAAGTTATTTATTTAAGCGGAATTGTAAACGATAATTCGTTATCAAAACACTTGCAATCTAGATTGGATGTAGAAAACATACTACAGTCAAAAAAATACTCAACAACAGTTTTTAGAGCAGGAATTATAGTTGGTAGCGGTAGCGCATCATTTGAAATAATTAGAGATATCGTAGAAAAATTACCTGTAATGGTTACTCCAAGTTGGCTAAAAACAAAAACACAACCTATTGCAGTTAGAGATGTTTTAACCTTTTTAGAACGAGCAGTTGGTAACGAACAACTTTATAATAAATCGTTTGATATATGTGGCCCAGAAATACTAACATATAAAGAAATGATTTTACAGTTTGGAGAAGTAAGGGAGTTAAAAAGATACATTTTAACATTACCTATCCTAACACCAAAACTATCATCCTATTGGTTGTATTTTGTCACTTCGACTTCATTTAGTTTAGCACAAGCTCTTGTAGATAGTATGAAAGTTGAAGTTATTGCAAAACCAAGTAATATCAACTCTCTTTTAGATATAGAGCCTATTTCTTATAAAGAGTCTGTCAGTTTAGCATTTCAAAAAATCGAACAAAATGCCGTAGTCTCAAGTTGGAAAGACGCAGTAATTAGTGGCGTTTTTCAAGACCAACTTAGTGATCATATTCAAATACCTCAATTTGGATGTTATAAAGATGTTCGGTTTAGAGAAATTACGGATGAAAGTTTTACTATGGATAAAATTTGGTCTATAGGCGGAAAAAATGGTTGGTATAGTTTTAATTGGCTATGGAGAATTAGAGGATATGTAGATAAACTTTTTGGAGGTGTAGGTTTAAGAAGGGGTAGAACACATGACAAACACCTTGAATCTGGAGACGCATTAGATTTTTGGAGAGTTTTACTTGCTGATAAAAAACAAAAACGATTGCTTTTATATGCTGAAATGAAATTGCCTGGAGAAGCATGGCTAGAATTCAAAATTGTAAAAGACAAGTTATATCAAAGAGCAGTTTTTAGACCAAAGGGTCTTTGGGGAAGAGCATATTGGTATGCTGTATTACCATTCCATTCTTTTGTTTTTAAGGGAATGATTAATTCATTAGTAAAAAAATAAAATGACACTCATAGAAATAGATAGAATAATTGAAATGGCTTGGGAAGACCGAACCACATTTGATTCAATTAAGTTTCAATTTGACCTTAAAGAGCAAGAAGTAATTGAATTAATGCGAAGAGAATTAAAACCTTCAAGTTTTAGATTGTGGAGAGCAAGAGTTCAAGGTAGAGCAACAAAGCATCAAAATAAGAGAGTATTTGAAAAAGGAAGGTTTAAATGCAGTAGACAACGAAGTATAAATAATAATAAAATTAGTAAAAGATGAAAACTATTTTAATAATCGGCAGTAGTAAAGGTATTGGGAATGCACTTTTAAAAATATTAGTTGACAATCATAAAATTATAAATATTAGTCGAACTAAACCCGAACTATCACACCAAAATTTAACCAATTACAGTTTAGATGTAACCGAAGATGAATTGCCAATTATTGATTCTCTTGACGGAATCGTTTACTGTCCTGGAAGCATCAATTTAAAGCCAATTTCTAGACTAAGTTTAGATGATTTTAGGCAAGATTTTAAGATAAATGTTCTTGGAGCAGTTAGAGTCATCCAATTTTATTTAAAAAACTTACAATCAAGTGATTCAGCATCTGTAGTACTATTTAGCACTGTCGCTTCTAAAATGGGAATGCCTTTTCATGCAAGTATTGCGGCAAGCAAATCGGCAGTTGAAGGCTTAACGATGTCATTGGCTGCGGAGTTTGCAACAAAAATTCGCTTTAATGCAATTGCACCAACAGTAACAAACACAACTTTGGCAGAAAAATTATTGCGAAATGATAAAATGATTGAAAATATCAAAAACAGGCATCCTTACAAAAAGTATCTTGAACCAACAGAAGTTGCGCATTTAGCCGAATATTTACTCTCTAATAAATCTTCCGCTATTTCTGGACAAGTGTTTCCAATTGATGCTGGGATAGTAACAGTAAAATTATAACAAAAAATAAATTTTAAAAATATGTTCAACTTATTCAAGAAAAAATCAGAAGAAGAAAAACTACAAGAGAAATATGAGAAACTCATGAAAGAATGGCATAAATTTTCATCAATTAATAGAGCAAAAAGCGACGAAAAGTATGCTGAAGCTCAAAAAGTTTTAGACAAAATAGAGGCGCTTAAAAAATAGTTTCCCAAATAAAAATTAGAAAAAATCTTATGGATATTTTAAAAAAAACAATCTTATTTCTCTTTTTAAACTTTACCGCATTAGGCATTGGTGGTTTGTTTACAGGAAACGGCGTCACTTCAATGTGGTATCAAAATCTAAACAAAGCGCCTTGGACTCCTCCAGGATGGGTATTTGGAGCAGCTTGGACGCTGATCATGATATGCTTTGCAGTTTATATGGCATATCTAATTACAAATAAGGTTGATCGCAAAAAAATTATCATATTATTTTCTATCCAATGGATTTTAAATGTCGCTTGGAATCCAATTTTCTTCTATATGCAGGAAGTCCTTTTAGGAATGATTAATATTTCTTCGCTTACAATCTTAATAACATATTTATTTTTTAACTACAGAAAAGAGATGAAATTAAAATCAATATTTATCCTGCCATATATGATTTGGCTATTTATTGCAACATCTTTAAACTTTTATATTCTAATTTACAATTAAAATGAAAATTTACACATTCCATAGAAAACAAAACTTTCCAATTTCATTAGAAACTGCTTGGGAGTTTTTATCAAGCCCAAAAAACTTGAAAACAATTACACCTGACTATATGAGTTTCGACATACTTTCTGGTGATGAAAAACCAATGTTTGCCGGACAAATAATACAATATATTGTTACGCCAATTCTTGGGATAAAAACTAAATGGGTTACAGAAATTACGCATGTTAAAGACAAGGAATATTTTGTAGACGAGCAACGTTTTGGACCCTATGCTTTATGGCATCATAAACATTTCATCAAAGAAATTGATGGCGGAGTAGAAATGGAAGATATTATTGATTACAAAGTCCCTTTGGGAATTTTAGGACAACTTGTACATCCTTTTTTAGTAAAGCCAAAATTGGAAGAGATTTTTGAATACAGACAAAAAAAATTAATTGAACTTTTTGGGGAATACAAATCAAATGACTGAAAAAATTAACATTTTTTGGTTTCGAAGAGACTTACGTTTAGAAGATAATTGCGGATTGTTTCATGCATTAAATTCTGGTGAAAAAGTACTACCGATTTTTATTTTTGATAAAGATATTTTACACAAACTAAAAAATGATGATGCACGTGTTACTTTTATCCAACAAGAATTAGAAAATATAAACAATCAGCTTTTAAAAGTTGATAGTAGTTTAGCTGTTTTTTATGGAAAACCAATTGAAATCTATAAAGAAATTATAGAAAAATACACAGTTGAAACAGTTTTTACAAATCACGATTATGAACCTTACGCAATTAAAAGAGATTTAGAAATTAAAGACTTTTTAGCAGAAAAAAACATCCGACTTAAAACCTTCAAAGACCAAGTGATTTTTGAACGAAATGAAATTGTAAAAAATGATGGGACACCATACAAAGTGTACACGCCATATTCAAGAAAATGGCTTGAAGCATTTCAATTTAAAGGAATTCAATTTTTCCCATCGGAAGAAAAGACACAAAATTTTATCAAAAATGGATCTCATCAATTTTTATCCTTGGATGAAATTGGTTTTACAAAATCATCTATAAAAGTTGAATCATACACGATTTCTACAAAACTGATAAACGAATACGAAGAAACAAGAAATTTTCCAGCAAAAAATAGTACTTCAAAATTAGGAACTCATTTAAGGTTCGGAACAGTAAGTGTTCGGAAAATGGCAGAAATGGCCTCAAAAAGCAATAATATCACTTTCTTAAAAGAATTGATTTGGCGTGAATTTTTTATGCAAATATTATGGCATTTCCCACATACAACAAAAGACAGTTTTAAACCTCAGTATGATAGAATTCTGTGGAGAAATAATGAAAAAGAATTTGAAGCATGGTGCAAAGGAGAAACTGGCTATCCATTAGTAGATGCTGGCATGAGAGAGTTAAACCAAACTGGTTTTATGCACAATAGAGTTAGAATGCTAGTTGGCAGTTTTCTATGTAAGCATTTATTGATTGACTGGAGATGGGGAGAAGCATATTTTGCAGAAAAATTACACGATTATGAGCAATCATCGAATATTGGAAACTGGCAATGGGTTGCAGGAACAGGAGTTGACGCTTCACCTTATTTTCGAATTTTTAACCCAACAACTCAAATTCAGAAATTTGATAAAGATTTAAAGTATATTCAAAAATGGGTTCCAGACTTTCAAGAACTTACGTATCCTACTCCAATTGTGGAACATAAATTAGCCAGAGAACGTTGTCTAAAAACGTATAAAGAGGCCTTAAAATAATTTTGACTTAAACAAGGTGAAAGAATATGTTTTAAGATCAAAAAACATGATTTAAGTTCACTTGCTAACCATCAAAAATAAAAGTAACTTTGTGAAAAATCAAAGTTAGATGTTTAAATACGGAATTGATAAACTTACTGTTAATAAAGTTATTGCTATTTCTAAAGGAGAATTAAAAGCAGTTTTAACTGAAGAAGCCATTTCTAAAGTAAATGATTGTAGAACAAAAGTTGAAAAAATAGCAAGTTCAGACAAAGCGGTTTATGGTATTAATACTGGTTTTGGACCATTGTGTGACGTTCAAATATCACCTAAAGAAACTAGTAAACTTCAAGAAAACTTACTTATAACACATGCTGTTGGTGTTGGAAATCCTATTGACAAGGAGTTTTCTAAGATCATGCTGATTTGTAAAGTACATGCTTTATGCCAAGGATTTTCTGGTATTAGATTAGAGGTTATTGAACGTATTTTATATTTCATCGAAAACGATTTAGTTCCTGTTGTTCCAGAACAAGGTTCTGTTGGTGCTTCTGGAGATTTAGCACCCTTATCACATCTTTTTCTACCGCTATTAGGTGAAGGAGAATTTTGGAACGAAAAAGAAATTATTCCTGCAAAAGACATCTTAAAAAAACATAATTTAAAGCCAATACAATTGCAAGCAAAAGAAGGCTTAGCACTAATAAATGGAACACAATTTATTTTAGCGCACGCAATAATTGGTCTTGATAAGATGAAATATTTATTAGATTTAGCAGATGTTGCTGGCGCTATGAGTATTGAGGGTTATCAAGGAAGTGAATCACCTTTCAAAAAAGAATTACATAAAATTAGACCATTTAAAGGAACTAAAAAGGTAGCAAAGCGAATGCGCATGCTATTCGATAGTTCAAAAAATATTAAGTCTCATATAGATTGTGCTCGTGTTCAAGATCCGTATTCGATGAGATGTATTCCTCAAGTACATGGAGCATCTAGAAACGCATATTATCACTTAAAAAAATTGACGACAATAGAAATGAATTCAGTTACCGACAATCCAATTGTATTGAGTGATACAGTTGCAATTTCTGGAGGAAATTTTCACGGACAACCATTGGCAATTGCGCTTGATTATAATTCAATTGCAGCATCAGAATTAGGAAACATTTCTGATCGTAGATGTTATTTATTGATAGAAGGAAAATACGGATTACCACGTTTACTTACAGCAAGTGGCGGATTAAATTCAGGGTTTATGATTCCGCAATACACAACCGCTGCGTTGGTTACAGAAAACAAATCGCTTTGCTTCCCTCCTTCAGCTGATAGTATTCCGACTTCTTTAGGACAAGAAGATCATGTTTCAATGGGAAGTATTTCTGGACGACAATTCAATCAAATATTAGGAAATATTGAAAAAATATTAGCTATAGAATTAATGTATGCTGCTCAAGCAATAGAATTTAGAAGACCAAATAGTTTTTCTAAAATTGTTGTAGAAAATTTTAAAATTATCAGAAGTAAAGTCGCAAAATTAGAAGATGATAGAATTTTAAAAGACGATATAAATAATATGATTGAACTTGTTAAAAACCGATCTTTTATTGTAAAATAATATGACATTCAAAGACCAAATATTACAAGGAATACCTTCAGATTTACCTTCAAAAAAGGAATATCCAAAGAATGCTAATAGAGCGCCAAAGCGAAAAGATATTTTATCAATCGAAGAAAAAGAATTGGCGATTCGCAATGCTTTGCGTTATTTTCCTAAACATTGGCATCAAGAATTGGCAAAAGAATTTGTACAAGAATTACAAGATTTTGGACGTATTTACATGTACCGATTCAAACCAAGTTATGAGTTTTATGCACGTCCGATTTCAGAATATCCAGCAAAATCATCTCAAGCTGCGGCCATCATGTTAATGATTCAAAACAACTTAGATCCAGCAGTTGCTCAACATCCAGAAGAGTTAATAACTTACGGTGGAAACGGAGCTGTATTCCAAAATTGGGCACAGTATATAGTTACAATGCAATATTTAGCAAACATAACAGACGAGCAAACATTGCACATGTATTCTGGTCATCCTATGGGATTATTTCCTTCTTCAAAAGATGCGCCAAGAGTTGTTGTAACAAACGGAATGGTGATTCCAAACTATTCAAAACCAGATGATTGGGAGAAATTTAATGCTCTTGGAGTATCACAATATGGTCAAATGACCGCAGGATCATTCATGTATATTGGTCCGCAAGGAATTGTTCATGGAACAACCATAACATTAATGAATGCTTTCCGCAAAATTTTAAATACTGATGAAACTCCAGCCGGAAAAATATTTCTTACTTCTGGACTTGGAGGAATGAGTGGAGCACAACCAAAAGCTGGAAATATTGCTGGTTGTATTACGGTTTGTGCTGAAATAAATGCAAATGCTGCTAAAAA
>CALIIP010000086.1 GCA_938018045.1 uncultured Flavobacteriaceae bacterium | reverse complement strand
AAAAGTATGTTTTCCTGATTTAATAAGATAACGAGTTTTTTTAATGACTCCTTTTTCACATAGTTTAAGCAGTTCTTCAGCTTCTTTTACTGCTATTTCTTTTTCCCATTCAAAACGAGACAACCCGTTTTTAGAAGATTTACCTTTTACAGTAATAATCCCTTTATTATCAACAATACGAATTCTTACAGTTCGGTTTTTATTTGAGTTTAAAAACCCTTGTTTTATAGATAGATTTTTAAAAGACTCTTTTTTAAATGAATTATTTTTGACAAGAAATTTTCTCTCGATTTCGATTTGCATCACTTTTTTCTTTAAGGCTAAAATAATACTTTTTATAGTTACGTTATTATTAAATACCTTTGACTATAAATTAATCATAAAAAATGAACAACGTTTTTAAATTATTACTCTTTTTATTCTTTACAAATTGTTGGGCGCAAACTGATTACTCTAATAATTGGGAAGATTTTTTTTCTTATAATAATGTAAAGGACTTTATAAAAGTAGAAGAGAAAATATATGCAGTTGTTGATAACGCTGTTTTTATTTATGATGAATCGACAGAAGAAACCACAAAGTTGTCTTCTGTAAATGGACTTTCTGGAGAAACAGCAACTAGCATTTATTATAGCGAAACTTTTCAAAGATTGATAATTGGCTATACTAATGGATTGATTGAAATTGTTGATGCAAATGGAGAAATAACAATATCTCCAGACATTACAAATTTTACACTTTCAACTGAAAAAGAAGTTACCAATATCACTGAATTTAACAATAAACTATACCTATCAACACCTTTTGCGATTGTTGAGTATGATATACAAAACTTGGTTTTTGGAGACACTTTTTTTATTGGGAATAATTCATCGGAAATAAAAATAAATCAGATAACGATAGATCAAGATATTATTTATGCAGCTACTGAAAACGGTGTTTTCACAGCCGATATTACAAACCCAAATTTAATTGATTTTAATAATTGGACTCAGAATTTTTCTGGAAATTTTAGTTCCATAGATACTTTTAATAATCAAGTTTTTGCTTCTAGAGGTCAAAGTTTATTCAGGATATCAAACCCTTTTAGTCTGAATTTAATTCAATCACTTCCAGCAACAATTTTAAAAATAAAACCATCCAACACGCATTTATCAATAGCAACAACTAGAGAAGCATTTGTTTTTGATACTTTATTAAATCAGACAACTACTATTGTTTCTGATATTAATTCGGATTATTATTTTAGTTTAAATGCAGTTTTTACTCAAGATAACACGATCTATTTAGGTACAAAAGAATTTGGAATATTAAAAACCTCTTTTTCTGCAACAAGTTTTTTTGAAGAAATTCATCCTGACGGACCTACATCTAATGATTTGTTTTCAATAAGTGTTTTAAATAACAATTTATGGGTTGTTTATGGAGGTTATGACGATGCTTACGGACCATTAAATAAAAGTTTGGGTTATAGTCATTACAACGGAGAAGATTGGGTAAACAACCCTTATGATATAAATTTTCCTGCAAAAAATTTAGTGAATGCCACAATAGACCCAAATCACGAAAATAAAGTTTATTTGAGTTCGTGGTCAGCCGGAAACGGATCTCCAAACACAACAACCGGAGGGATATTAGTTGTAGAAAACGATGTTCCTACAATATTTTTAAATCAAACTAATAGTGGTTTAGAAGATTTATGGCCTGCAAATCCAAATTATATAAGTGTTAGAATAAACGGTTCTGCTTTTGATAGTGAAGGAAATTTATGGGTTGCAAACTCTTGGGTTGATAATAAACTTAAAAAAAGGTCACCTCAAGGAAACTGGACGAGTGTCGATATGAGTTCAATAATAACAAATACAGCAAATGGTTTAAACGAATTGATTATTGATAAAACGAGGAGTATTTGGATAGGAACAAGAAGAAATGGAGCTTTGGTTTATAATGAAAATGGAGACAAAAAACGTGCATTAATTGCTGAACCAACAAAGGGATCTTTACCAGATCCAAATGTAAGAACTATTGTTGCAGACAATAGTAATAGAATTTGGATAGGAACACAAAAAGGATTGGTTGTTTTTTATAATGCTGCTGGATTATTTGATGCAGATATTTATGATGCAGAACCAATAATTATTTTGGATGATGGAATTCCAAAAAAATTACTTGGAGATCAACCTGTTAATACCATTGCGATTGATGGCGCAGACAATAAATGGTTTGGAATGAGTGGCGGAGGAGTTTTACAATCAAATCCAAACGGAAGAGAGACATTAAATATTTTTAACACTTCAAATTCCCCATTGCCATCTAATAATATTCTTAAAATAAAAGCAGATAACAGCAATGGTAAAGTATATTTTGGAACCGCAAAAGGAATTGTTGCTTACAATAGTAACGTTGCTGCTTTTGGTGATGAGTTAGGAGAAGTATATGCATATCCAAATCCTGTAAAAAGTCAACATGAGACGGTTACTATAGATGGTAGAAACGGGACTCACTTGCCTAAAGGAACAAACGTAAAAATTCTTGATACAGCAGGATATTTGGTTTACGAGACAAATGTTATTGAAGGTCAAGAGTTACAAGGAGGAAAAGTTGTGTGGAATAAAAGAAACTTGGCTGGAAGAAAAGTTGCCTCTGGAGTTTATATTGTTTTACTCGCCAATAAAGATAGAACAGAAACATCAACAACCAAAATAGCAATTATTAATTAATTTTAAATGATTGTTACAACCAAAGCAATAGTTCTAAGCGCTATTAAATATGGAGATAATAGCCTTATTGTTAGGTGTTATACCGAGAAAGAAGGAACAAAATCATATATGCTTCGCGGGATTTTATCTTCCAAAAAAGGAAAATTAAAAACAGCATATTTTCAACCATTAACTCAATTAAAAATTACCGGAAACCACAACAATAAAGGTGCTTTGAATAGCATAAAAGAAGTTGAAATAATAAATCATTATAAATCAATTTTCACAAATATTACCAAACAATCTATAGCCTTTTTTTTGTCAGAAATTTTAGTTTATTCCATTCAAGAAGAAGAAGAAAATTCTGACTTATATGAATATTTAGAAACAGCATTTATTTGGTTAGACTCTCACCAAAAGACAACAAATTTTCATTTACTTTTTTTATTGAATTTGACGAAGTATTTAGGTTTCTATCCAGAAACAAAAAACTCAAAATTTGATTATTTTGATCTATCAGAAGGTTTGTTTTTACAGCATCCACCAAAGTTTCATTTTATTTCCGGAATAAATTTAACAACTTTTAAAAAAATATTAGGCATAAATTTTGATGAATTAGATAAAATTGAGTTTAACGCTAAAAGCAGACAACAAATTTTGACTACTTTAATCCAATATTTTGAATTACATTTGAGCGGTTTTAGAAAACCTAAATCTTTAGATGTCTTAAAAACTATTTTTAACTAATTGTGAGAGTAATAACCAACATTTTTTTTATATTTTTTTCTTTCTTTTTGTTTGCACAAGAAGTGACGGTTATTGATTTTCAAACTCAATTTCCGATTACAAATGCTACCATTTACGGAGAAAACAACCCAAATGCAGTATATACAGATAAAAACGGAAAAACAGATATATCAATTTTTAAAGAGAATGAAATAATTACTGTTAATCATTTATCTTACATTGAAGTTGAGGTTTTAAAACGTCAATTATCAAAGAAAAACAACATTATTTATTTGCACAAAAAAGCAGAATCTCTAGATGAAATTGTCCTTTCAACTTCTCGCAAAAAAGTATTAAAAAAGAGAGTTGCAGAACATGTAGAAATTAATCAAATAGCAGAAATTAGAAGAAAAGCACCTCAAACTTCTGCAGATTTATTGGCGAGTATTCCAGGAATTAAAGTTCAAAAATCTCAATTTGGAGGTGGTTCACCGGTTTTAAGAGGCATGGAAGCCAATCGTATTTTACTTGTTGTTGATGGTGTGCGCATGAATAATGCAATTTATAGATCTGGACATTTACAGAGTTCAATCACTGTTTCACCTTCAATTTTAGATCGCGCAGAAGTTATTTTTGGGCCATCATCTGTTATCTATGGCTCTGATGCTTTAGGAGGCGTAATACATTATTATACCAAGACGCCAAAAACAAGTCCAGAAGATAAAGTAAAATTCAATTTACTTTCAAGGTATAGCACTGTTAATGAAGAAACGACAAATCAAGGAAGTGTAGAGTTATCCTTTAAAAATTGGGCATCTTTAACTAGTTTTTCGCATTCAAAATTTGGAGATTTAAGAATGGGAAAAAACAGAAACCATGGTTTCGATAATTGGGGAAAAGTGCTTGAATATTCTGACAATACAGACGATTTTTACAATCCTAATCCAATCCAAAATTCCAATCCAAACATTCAGAAAAATACAGGATACGATCAATCAGATTTTTTACAAAAATTTTATTTTTCTCTTTCTGATAAAACTAATTTAACGTTAAATTTTCAAAACTCAACATCTTCTAACATTCCTAGGTTTGATAGACTTACAGAATATTCTGGAAATGATTTAAAATTTTCAGAATGGTATTATGGACCTCAAAAAAGAATGTTATTTAGTTCTCAGTTAGAAATAAATCCAAATAAAAAATGGATTCAAAAAGGAACCGTTACTGGAGCGTATCAAAAAATAAAAGAATCGAGAGTTCAGCGTAAATTTAATAGTTTAGAGCGTTCTTATCGTAAAGAAAGTGTAGATATATTTAGTATAAATGGAGATTTTTCTGTTCAGTTAGGAGAAGTTTCAAATCGAGATTTATCTTATGGTTTTGAAGTTGCACAAAACGAAGTTACTTCTAATTCCTTCGGAAAAACTATTGTTGTTGATGGCAACCAAATTACTGATTTTAGTAACGATTTTACCGTTCAATCTCGTTATCCAGATGGAGGTAGTAGTTATACAAGTTCAGCAGTTTACACAAACTACAGACAAGATGTTACTGAAAACTCAACACTTAATACCGGTATTCGATTTACTCACACTGTACTCAATGCAAAATGGATTGATGAAACATTTATTTCACTTCCAGATAATGATATTACAGTAAAAAACTCATCTTTTACAGCAACAATCGGTTACACTTTTAGGCCCAAAATAGATTGGCAATTAAATTCTGTTTTATCAACAGGATTTCGTTCACCAAACATCGATGATATTGGAAAAATTAGAGAAAAAAACGGTCAAGTTTCCGTTCCGAATATTGATTTAAGACCAGAATATGTTTACAATGCTGAAATTGGAGTTTTAAAATACTTTAATGAGAAGAAATTTAGTGTTGGTCTGAATGCTTATTACACATTATTAAATAATTATATAGCTCGAGAAAATTTTTCTATCAGCGGTAATTCAACCATTTTATATGATGATGAAATTGTAGAAACGATAGCCAACGTAAATCATAAAAACGCTTACATAATAGGAAGCACACTTAGTTTTAAAGGGAAATTAAAAGACAATTGGAAAACACAAGGAAGTTTTACTTACACAAAAGGAAAATCATATGATACAGCTTTACCACTATCTTCCATTCCTCCGTTATTTGGTAATATTGAGTTGATTTTTTCTAAAAACAGATTTGAATCAGCATTAAATTTCAGATTTAACGGTTCAAAAAAAATAGAAGACTATAATTTAATTGAAGGTATTGATAACGTTGAACAAACGCCTTTTAATGAAAGCATAAATCAATATGAAGGAACACCAAGTTGGAGTACTTTAAACTTTTATTCAAAGTTTAAGATTACTAACAGCATCCAATTTCAATTTATGATTGACAACATTTTTGATCAACATTATAAAGAATTTGCATCAGCAATCAGTGCTCCTGGCCGCAATTTTTCACTTTCTATTTTAATAAATTAACCCTTTTTACCGACTTTTTATTTTACCAATTGCATAGTAAAAACGACCATTTGCAAATAAAACATATCTAATGGTTTACTTATCAGTTAATTAAATTTAAATTTTGTATCTTTATCCTCCATATCTATTTTGTATTAAGGTCCCCGCAATCTGAATTGCTATCAAAATACAAATGCTATGGTTAAAAAATTACTTAAGAAAAAATTCTTTTTTCTCATTACTTCCGTTTTCATTTTATGCGCTAACTTTACGTATGGGCAAGTGAGTTGTGTACCTGATTTTACTATTTCCCTTAATTCTTCTGGAATTGCAACTATAGCTGTTGCTGATATTGATAATTCAAGTTCCGGATTTGTTGGTACTTTATCTATTGATGTAACATCATTTGATTGTACAAGTGTAGGCGCAAACACAGTCACTTTAACAGATCAAGCTGCAACTCCCAATATTTGTACAGTAATTGTAACAGTAGAGGACAATGTGAATCCAGTTGCTAGTTGTAGTGCATTCACGGCGCAGTTAGATGCATCAGGAAGTGTAACAATAACAGGTGCAGATGTAGATGGAGGTTCAACAGATGCTTGTGGTATAGCAAGTTTATCG
>CALIIP010000085.1 GCA_938018045.1 uncultured Flavobacteriaceae bacterium | reverse complement strand
TTCTGTTCCATCCATTAAAGAAAATGAAAGTTCTGGAACTTGTTCACCAACACTTACTTTGTAGCCTCTATTATCTTTGTTCTGAGCGTAACTCATTTGCATTATGCATAAGAATGCGATAAAAAATAGTTGTTTCATTTTTTGATGGTTTTGACTGTAAAGATAATTAATTTGAAAGAGTAAAACTTTAATGAACTGTTAATTATGTAATTCTTTGTTGCTTTAAACCTTTGTAAGTACTTTTGCACTATGAACGCAGAAATCATCACAATAGGAGACGAAATATTAATAGGCCAAATAACAGACACTAATTCTAAATGGATTGCCGAAGAACTAAATAAGATTGGAGTATCAGTATTTCAAATCACTTCTATCCAAGATGATAAACAACATATTTTAAATGCGCTCAAAGAAGCCGAAACAAGGGCAGATATCATAATTCTTACAGGAGGTTTAGGACCAACTAAAGATGATATTACCAAGCATACATTGGCAGAATATTTTGATTCAGAACTAGAAATCAATGAAAAAGTAGTTGCCTTTATCAAAAGGATGTTTGAGAAGATGAACTATCCTTTTACAGAAATAAATAGATTGCAAGGTTTGGTTCCAGTAAAGTGCAAAGTCTTAAAGAACAGGTTAGGTACAGCGCCAGGAATGTGGTTTGACGAGCATCAAAAAGTCTTTGTTTCACTTCCAGGAGTTCCAAATGAAATGAAAGGATTAATGCTTACTGAAGTTTTGCCTCGTATTCAAAAACAATTTGAGTTACCTTTTATCATCCACAGGACAATTTTGACTTACGGAATGGGAGAAAGTATGGTTGCAGGAAGAATTGAAGATTGGGAAGATAGTTTACCACCTTTTATAAAGTTAGCATACTTGCCCTCTTATGGAAAATTGCGATTGCGATTAAGTGCAAAAGGCCTAGATAAAGAAGTTCTTGAATCAAGATTAGAAAAAGAAATAAAAACACTTACTTCTATTATTAATGATATTATTGTTGGTTATGATGATAGCGAGGTGATTGAAAAAATGTTAGGAAAATTATTAAAAGAAAATGGTTTTACAGTTTCTACAGCCGAAAGTTGTACAGGAGGCGCAATTGCAAAATCATTCACTTCAATTCCAGGTTCTTCAGCATATTTTGTTGGATCTATTGTTTCTTATAATAAAACTGTAAAAGAAGAACTGTTAAACGTATCTTCTGTTGTTATTGATACATTTAGTGTTGTGAGTTCAGAAGTAGCCGAAGCAATGGCGATAGGAGTAAAGCAAAAATTAAAAACAGATTATGCGATTGCAACAACTGGAAATGCTGGACCTACAACAGATGATACAGATAAAACAGTAGGAACGGTTTTTATTGCAATTGCAACACCAAAAGGTGTTTATTCAGAAGAATTTTTCTTTGGTAAACTACGGTCAAAAGTCATAGAAAGAGCAACAAATAAAGCCTTAGAAATGTTGAGAAAAGAAATTATTAAAAATAGTTAGAATAGACTTGTCTGTTACTTAAATAAGTTCTATTTTTGCACCTCGTTTTGAGATAACAATATAAAACTGTATAGAAATGTCTAGAGTTTGTGAACTTACAGGTAAAAAAGCAATGGTTGGGAACAATGTTTCTCACGCCTTGAATAGAACTAAAAGAAAATTTAACGTTAACTTAATAAGTAAGCGTTTTTATATTCCAGAAGAAGATAAATGGTTGAAATTAAAAGTTTCTACTGCTGCTTTAAAGAATATTAATAAATTAGGAATTGCTGCTGTGATTAAAGATGCAAGAGCAAAAGGTTTTTTAACTAAATAATTTCCTAACAATAAAAGTATAATAAGATGGCAAAGAGCAAAGGAAATAGAATCCAAGTTATATTAGAGTGTACTGAACACAAAACTTCTGGTAAACCTGGAACTTCGAGATATATAACAACAAAAAATAAAAAGAACACTCCAGATAGATTAGAGGTGAAGAAATTCAACCCAATCTTAAAGAAAATGACTGTTCATAAAGAAATTAAATAATTAGGATATGGCAAAGAAATCAGTTGCATCGTTACAAACAGGTTCAAAAAGATTGGCAAAAGCAATCAAAATGGTAAAGTCTCCAAAAACAGGAGCTTACACATTTGTTGAAGCTATTATGGATCCGGAAAAAGTGAACGAATATTTCGCAAAGAAATAAATTTCACTTATACAATATTTACAAAGCTACTTTCTAATCAGAAAGTAGCTTTTTTATTTTATGACATAATTATATAATGTCTTAATTGGCTGATGAGATAATTAAATTTTTAAATGGATTAATTTTATTAGTTTTGAGAAAAGAAATAATTAATTATAAATATTTGAATGAAGTTTACTGACAATCCAAAATATGCGGGAAATATTATTTTAAAAAAGACATTTGAATTTGCTGTAGATATTGTAAATTTTTCTGAAAGGTTAGATGTAATTAGGAAGTATACAATTTCAAAACAAATATTGAGGTCAGGAACATCTATTGGCGCAAATATTAAGGAATCTCAGAATGCTGAAAGTAGAAAAGATTTTATTCACAAATTAAAAATAGCAGCAAAAGAGGCTGATGAGTTAGAATTTTGGCTTTATCTTTGTAATGAAGTTAAAACATACCCAAATACTGATGAACTGATTCTGAAATTGATAGAAATTAAAAAACTATTAAATAAAATAATTAGTTCATCTAAAAACAACTTAAACAGATAATAGGTTTTATATATAAGTAATGTCAAAATAATTATAACATTATCAAACTAACCAATTATCAAATTATATTTTATGAGTTTATTTAAAAAACTATTTTCAAAAGAAAAAAAAGAAACCCTTGATAAAGGATTAGAGAAAACGAACACCACATTTATATCAAAATTATCAAAAGCAGTTGCAGGAAAATCAAAAGTTGATGATGATGTACTTGATAATTTAGAAGAGGTTTTGGTAGCATCAGATGTTGGTGTCAATACAACTTTAAAAGTTATAGATCGTGTCGAAGCAAGAGTTGCTAAAGATAAATATTTAGGAACCGATGAGTTAAATAAAATACTTAGAGAAGAAATTTCTGGTTTATTGGCAGAAACCAATGCAGGAAATGAAACTGAGTTCACCATTCCTGAAGGAAATAAACCACACGTAATTATGGTTGTTGGTGTGAATGGCGTTGGTAAAACGACTACAATTGGTAAGTTGGCATCACAATTTAAAAAAGCAGGGAAGAAAGTTGTTCTTGGAGCAGCAGATACATTTCGTGCTGCAGCGATAGACCAATTACAAGTTTGGGCAGATAGAGTAGATGTGCCGTTGGTACATCAAGAAATGGGTTCAGATCCAGCGTCTGTTGCTTTTGATACCTTGCAATCTGGAGTTACACAAGATGCAGATGTTATAATTATAGATACAGCTGGAAGATTGCACAATAAAATCAACTTGATGAACGAGTTGACAAAGATAAAGCGTGTAATGCAAAAAGTGATTGACGATGCACCTCACGAAGTATTATTGGTGTTGGATGGTTCTACGGGTCAAAACGCATTTGAGCAAGCAAAACAGTTTACATTGGCAACTGAAGTTACTTCATTGGCAGTTACAAAACTAGACGGAACCGCAAAAGGTGGAGTTGTCATTGGAATTTCAGACCAATTTCAAATTCCAGTAAAATATATTGGAGTAGGTGAAGGGATTGACGACTTGCAAGTATTTAATAAAGTGGAGTTTGTAGATTCGTTTTTTAGGTAAGATTTTACGGATCAATATAATTTAGTATAAACCCATACAAATCTCCCATTTCTTTCATGTTTGAACGGTAGTTTGATGCACCATTATGTCCTGCATTTTTTTCAACTTTTAAAAGAATAGGATTCAATTGTGATGATTGACTCTGTAGTTTTGCGACAAATTTATATGAATGAAAAGGAGGTACTCTATCATCGTTTTCAGAAGTAATAACTAACATTGCTGGATAATTAATATCTTTTTTAATATTATGATAAGGAGAGTATTTTTTTAGTCTATTAAAACTTAGACTGTCTTTAGCAGTACCATATTCATCAATATGAAAGCGACCAACAGTAAATTTTTCAAATCTCAACATATCCGTAGGTGCAACTACTGGAACTACAACTTTAAATAAGTTTGGTCTTTGTATTGCCGCAACTGCTACAACCAATCCTCCATTAGAGCCTCCAGTAATCGCCAATTTATCACTTTTTGTATACTTGTTTTCAATAAGATATTCTGCAGCAGCTATAAAATCATCAAATGAATTTTGCTTTTTATCTCCCTTTCCGTCTTTTGCCCATTTTACACCTTTATCTCCACCACCTCTAATATTAGCAAAAGCAAAAACACCACCTTTTCTAACAAAATGTACTATTCCAGGATTAAATGAAGGCGAACTAACAGCACCAAAGCCTCCATAAGCTTTTAGAATAGTTGGATTTGTCCCATCTAATTCAATATCTTCTCTATAAACTAAAAGCATTGGTACTTTAATACTGTCTTTAGAGTAGTATTCAACTCTTTTGTAAACGATGTCTTTGTATTTATATGTTACTCCTGTTTTCTTGACTAATTTTTTTTCAAATGTTTCAATATTAAATTCATACACTACTTTTGGAACTGTATATGATTGTAAGTAAAATAGTAGTTCTTTATCAGTTTTATTACCGCTAAATCCTCCAATAGATGTGCCTTCTGGGAAGTCTAGTTTAAATAAAACGTTACCATTATAATCAAAAATTACTAAAATTGGTTTTTGGTCAGATTGGTAAACAGTTACGATTCTGTCTGAAAATGGAATTACTTTTAATATTATTGCTGAGGAATAATCTGGTGCAATAGTCTCCCATTTTGATGGCTGTTTAGGGTCTAATTTTATAAGCATTCCATTATTTGAATTCTTATAAGTAGTTGCAATTAATTTATCATCAATATTGTCAATGATATTTATATTAAAATCTACTTTATAATATAAAGGTTTTAATACTTTTTTATCAGATAAATAATCAATATAAAAAATGCTATTCTTCCCTGTAGATTCATTTACTTCTTCAATAATGAAAAACCTTTCATCAGAAGTAGTTAAAAAGTTAAAAGTAGTTCGAGGCTCTTTTTTTCTAGCGAAAATAAGAGTGTCTTCATGTTGTTCTGTTCCTAATTTATGATAGTAAACCTTGTTGTTAATCGATTCTCCAAATTTATCTGATTGTTCATAGGTTGCATAAAAAAAACCGTCATTTAACCAAGCAATATTTGAAAATTTCACTCCTTTAATATGATCATCAAGGATTTTTTCATCTTTAAGTGTTATCACTTTAATTTCTGACCAATCTGTACCATTTCTTCCATACTTTAATGCAAGATATTTCGAATTTTTTGAAACTGTATAACTTTGAAAGTTGATTTTGTCTTCTTTCGATATTCTTTTCGGATTAATTAGTTCTGTATAATCACTTTTTATATCAGTTTTATAATACAATGAAGCTTGAGAAGTATATGATGTGTAGTACATATTAAAATAGTAATTACCTTTTTTGGTATAGTATTTATAATCTGTCATTACATATTTACTGATATTAAAAAAAGAGTTTGTTTTGGTAGAGGCTTTCCTAAGATATCTTTTTGATATTTCTTTTTGTTGTTCTAACCATTCTTTCGTTTTATCCGAATTAGTATTTTCTAACCAACGATAATTATCTATAATTTCTGCACCGAAATATTCATCAGATACAGGTGTTATTTCAGTAACTATTGGATTGTAATTTTGTGCTTCAAGATTAAAAATAAAAAATGTAAAAAAAAGCAGTAAATATTTAAAGTGACTCATATTGTATATAATTGATAAGTAAACTTAGCAATTTTAAATTAAAACCACCATCTATTTTACTTTTCGTTTTCAAAAACTCCAAACCATTTCTAGTAAATTACAAAGGTGTCCCTTTAAAACATCCAATATTGTATGGGAAGTCATATGTCCAATGATAATGATATAAATTTACCATTTCACCATCCCAAAGTATAGGATGTGTATGTCCGTGACACTCATCTAAATCTTCAGACCAAAGAATTTCGCCATCTTCACCATTCGGACCATAAATACCAAAACCGTCTAACATATAACCCATTAATTCAGAATGACCAGACTCATGAGGATTAATATGATCTTGAAGGTCTTGTGCCGGAAAATGATAATGATAAGTTTCTGTACCATCTGTGTGACCGCCAAATCTATCTAAAATTTCATGAGCAGCAGCATCATTTCCAAGTGTAGATGCTCCGTGATAAATAGCACTTCCAGTTAGAGAAATTCCAGAAGGACCAAAAGAAACACAACTTGCTTCTGTGGCAACTTCTGGCATAGCCGGTAAAATATATTCTACTTCATGCGAACTTATAATATTTGGATTTCCGTCATATTGATATGCAACACTTGTTGGATCTATAGGAAAAACTCCTGTTGCATGATCTGGCAAGGCGTTTCCTGTTATAATGCGATTTCCATTTCCATCTAAAGTAACATTAAACTCACTTAACCAATTCACATTTCCTTCAACTTGTGGTTTTCTTGTATAATCCCAAGTTCCATCTGTGTTTGTCCAATCACTTGCATCTGCGTTTCCTGCTCCATTTGAAGGTAGTCCACAAAGCCATAACGATAAAAAATCTGGTTGCGGATCTCCTTGATTTCGTATCAAAACCTTTGGACCTCCAAAAGGTAGATGAGTTAAATCTGCATTTTCATTTGCAGTCGATTCTTCAGTTTCTGTTTCAATTTCTGAATCTTGATTTTGACAACTGATAAAAATCAGTAATGATATTAATAGAAAGAAAAATCGAGGTATTTGCATTGCTTGGTTATGCATGATAATTTTTTTAAGTTCATTTCTTTGACTCCCAATAATTGAAAAAGCTTAATCTTAATTATTTTTTTGTAGTTTAGAATTTATTCAATGTGATAATTTTAGTTCGCTACAAATTCCAGCACCTTTTTTATTTTTCGTATTTTAGACTTCTAAAATAAAATCGATGAAAACCAAACTTCTCATACTTGTTGCCATACTATTATTTTCTTGTAAAAATCAATCAAAATCTGTTGAGCCAGTTATTATAGAGCCAGAAGTTGAGGTTCAAGAAGTAGAAGATGAATTGAGCGCAATCAACACAAAAGATGTAAAATTTAGAGTGTTAGATTCAAACTATTTAAATGCTGATGAAGTTATGCGTCCTTTTGAGAAATATTGGCTTACTTTTTCTGAAAAAGATTATGAAGCATTGAAGCCATACATTTTAGAGCAAAATATTGTTTCGTTACAGAAAAATATTTCTAAAGGCGTTTTATCCTATGAAAAACTGACTTTATTTTATTTATATAGAATCAAGAAATATGATCGGAATAATGAACTCTCTTTAAATTCTATCATTACATTAAATCCAAATGTAGTAACTCAAGCAATAGAAAAAGATAAAAAACGAAAGAGTCTAGGAGCAATGCATCCTATTTACGGAATGCCAATTCTGTTAAAAGACAACATCAACGCATCAGGAATGCCAACAACGGCTGGAGCAATTGCACTGAAAGATAATGTGACGTCAGATGCTTTTATCGTACAAAAATTAAAAGAAAACGGAGCGCTAATTCTAGGTAAAACAAACCTTAGTGAATGGGCATATTTCTTTTGTGGCGAGTGTCCGAGTGGTTATAGTGCCATTGGCGGACAAACTTTAAACGCATACGGAAGAGAAGTTTTTGATACAGGCGGTTCAAGTTCTGGAAGTGGAGTTGCAAGTTCCATGAATTTTGCTGTTGCAACAGTTGGTTCAGAAACTGCTGGCTCGATATTATCTCCAGCATCAGCAAATTCTGTTGTTGGTTTAAAACCTACAATTGGGATGCTGAGTAGAACTGGAATCGTGCCTATTTCAAGTACGTTAGATACTCCAGGACCCATAACCAAAAATGTTGCTGATACAGGAATTATGATGTCTGCGATGTATGGAAATGATACAAATGATGCAGCAAGTATAAAATCGGAGTTTAATCAGTATTGGTTTACAAATTATTTTGTGAACGAAGAAATGTCTTTTAAAGATAAGAGTTTAGGAGTTTATAAAGAGTTGCTAAAAGATACTTTATATGCAAATGCTGTTGAGATACTCAAGAAAAAAGGTGCTAAAATATTCGAATTAGAAAGTAAAGAATCAGAATTAAAAGGATTTTTGACCTTATTGAATATTGATATGAGAAATGATTTACCTAAATATTTAAAAAATAATGCTTCAAAAAAACTTAGAATTACTTCTGTTCAAGATGTAATTGATTATAATAAATCAGATTCTATAAAGGCAATGCCATACGGACAAGCACTTTTTTATGGTATTGTAAACGACACAACAACTACAGAAGATTTTGAGAGAGTTAAATCATCATTGTCCATTAAAGGCAATCAATTCTTTGCTAATGATTTTTACAATCATAGTTTGGATGCTATATTGTCAATAAATAACTATCATGCAGCGGAGGCAGCAGTTGCAAAATATCCTGCTTTAACTATTCCTATGGGTTATCAAGGTAATGGACAACCAAAAGGTTTAACGTTTATTGCAAAACCAATGCAAGATAATTTATTGATAGAAATGGCTGCTAATTATGAATTTGCATCAAAAGAAAGAAAAGTTCCAGTTGGATATTAATATTAGATTATTTATCAATTAGGTTTAATTATGGTTGTATCTTTGCAACTTCAATTATATATACAATGCGCACAAAAACTGTAAAGAAGAATAAAATCAATGTTGTAACTCTTGGATGTTCTAAGAACGTTTATGATTCTGAAATTTTAATGGGACAATTAAAAGCCAATGGTAAAGATGTTGTTCATGAAAAGGAAGGAAATATTGTAGTTATAAATACCTGCGGATTTATAGATAATGCTAAAGAAGAAAGTGTCAATACTATTTTAGATTTTGTACAGCAAAAAGAGGATGGAGATGTTGACAAAGTGTTTGTAACAGGTTGTTTGAGTGAGCGTTACAAGCCAGATTTGCAGAAAGAAATTCCGAATGTAGATCAGTATTTTGGAACTACAGAGTTGCCAAACTTACTGAAGGTTTTAGGTGCAGATTATAAGCTTGAATTAATTGGAGAGCGTTTAACAACGACTCCAAAAAATTACGCATATCTTAAGATTGCCGAAGGTTGTGATAGACCTTGTAGTTTTTGCGCGATTCCGTTGATGAGAGGGAAACACCGTTCAACTCCTATCGAAGACATTATTATTGAAGCGAAGAAATTGGCTGCAAAAGGTGTTAAGGAGTTGATTTTGATTGCTCAAGATTTAACATATTATGGTTTAGATATCTACAAAAAGAGAAATCTTGCTGAATTATTAAGAGAATTGGTGAAAGTTGATGGTGTAGAATGGATTCGTTTGCATTATGCATTTCCTACAGGTTTTCCGATGGATGTTTTAGAAGTAATGAAAAATGAGCCAAAGATTTGTAATTATATTGATATTCCGTTGCAGCATATTTCTGATAGTATTTTGAAGAGTATGAAACGTGGAACAACACAAGCGAAGACCACTAAATTGTTGAAGGAATTTAGAGAAGCAGTTCCAGAAATGGCAATTAGAACGACCTTAATTGCAGGTTATCCTGGAGAAACAGAAGAAGATTTTGAAACGTTGAAAAATTGGGTTACAGAAATGCGTTTTGAGCGTTTGGGATGTTTCGCGTATTCACATGAAGAAAACACTACTGCTTACGTATTAGAAGATGACGTACCTCAAGATGTTAAACAGCAGCGAGTTAATAAGATAATGGAGATTCAGTCTCAAATTTCTTGGGAATTAAATCAAGAAAAAATTGGAAAGACTTTTAAAGTTGTCATCGATCGTAAAGAAGGTAAAAACTTTGTTGGCCGTACAGAATTTGATTCTCCAGATGTAGATAATGAAGTCTTAATTGATGCAACAAAAACCTACTTAAAAACCGGTGAGTTTGCAACTGTAAAAATTATTGAAGCTGCAGATTATGATTTGTATGCAGAGGTAGTTTAGTTAAAAGTATGTTAGAAAAGGAAGGAACTTCCAACAACGATATTAATTTTAGTATTTTTATAAAAAATTAAATATTAGTGAGTAAAACTTCAACGATTCCATTTTGTGAAACTGGTTATTTTTCAAAAACCATGTGTGATTATTTGGCGCAAAAAAATTCTGTTGCAGATTTTTACGGAAACTTTCCAAATATAGATGGTTTTAAAAAGCAGTTAGAATCAAAAAGTTTGTCGGTTCAAGCAGATTCGAGAAATACACTTGTTAACTCATTAAAAAGTCAATATTCAAAGACTAAAACATCTAAGAAAACGAGTGATAATATTCAATCACTTTTACAAGAAAACACCTTTACAATTACTACAGGACATCAGTTAAATCTATTTTCTGGTCCGTTGTATTTTCTATATAAAATTATATCTACAATCAATCTTTCCGAGCAACTAAAGAAAGAATTTCCAGATAATAATTTTGTACCTATATATTGGATGGCAACTGAAGATCACGACTTTGAAGAAATTCAATATTTCAATTTTAAAGGAAAGAAAATAACTTGGAATCGAAGTTCTTCTGGTGGAGTTGGTCGTTTAAAACCATATGGTTTAGAAGAAGTGTTTAATGAATTTTCTAATCTTTTAGATAATTCTGAGAATTCTAAAAAATTACGATTATTATTTAGAAAAGCGTATATAGAAAACGATAACCTTGCAGAAGCAACAAGATACCTTGCAAACGAATTATTCGCAGCATATGGCTTGGTAATTTTAGATGGAGATGATGCAGATTTAAAACGTCAGTTTTTGCCATATGTTGAGAAAGAATTGTTTGAAAATATTTCTTTTACTGAAGTTTCCAAAACTATAGAATCATTAGAAAAAAACTATAAAATTCAAGTAAACCCTAGAGAAATAAATTTATTTTATTTAACTGATGACTTGCGTGAACGTATTATTTTTGAAGATAATATATTTAAAATTAATAATACTTCAATTGATTTTTCTAAAGAAGAATTGCTTTATGAATTAAAATTGCATCCAGAACGATTCAGTCCGAATGTAATTATGCGACCTCTATATCAAGAAGTAATTTTACCAAATCTTTGTTATATTGGAGGAGGAGGAGAGTTGGCGTATTGGATTCAATTGAAAGACTATTTTGACAAGGTTGAAGTACCATTTCCAATTTTATTGTTACGTAATTCAGCATTGTTAATTTCAGAAAAGCAATCAAAAAAAATAGAAAAACTAAAGATTACTGTTGAAGAATTATTTTTAAAACAGCATGATCTTGTCAACAAAAAAATAACAGAACGATCTGATGTTATGATTGATTTTTCAGAACAACGAAATCAGATTGACTCACATTTTAAAAAGTTAGAAAGCATTGCTAATCAAACAGATAAATCTTTTGACGGCGCAGTTCAGGCTCAGAAAAAAAAGCAATTAAAAGGTCTTGATAATTTAGAGAAACGACTTTTGAAAGCCGAAAAAAGAGTTCATAATGACTTGGTTAGCAGAATAGAATTACTTCAAGATGAGTTGTTCCCAAAGAAGAGTTTACAAGAGCGTAATACTAACTTCTCTGAATTTTTCTTAGAATACGGAGACCAATTAATTCCGAAATTAAAAGAAGCCTTAAAACCACTTCAAGGAGAATTTACAGTTATTGAATTGTAGGAATTTTTCATCAAAATTGTCATTCCGTACTTGATGCGGAATACACTTTGCTTCTTAAATTAACTATTGAACCTAAATTTTGTTTGCTTTCTTATGAATGGCATCCAAATAGAAAGACCTCGTAAATTTTGCAATTTACGAGGTCTTTCTATCTAATTGTCAAATAGTCAAAAAATACAACTATCTATTTTAGTTATGAAATGCAGCATTATGTGCTAAATCACCAGCACAAGATGCACATTTACCTAAAGCGTCTCCACCTCCAGCACAACCATTCGCACATGTGTAATGATATACACCTGCAGCATTTGGTCCTGAAGCAGGAGTTGCCGCTGGTGCTGTTGTATTGGTTATATTAGGTGTTGATAATGGACCATTACTAAGTGGATTTGTATTATGAAACCCTTGATTGTGAGCTAGAGCAGTACTACAAACAGGACATGTTCCTTGAGCACTTGATTCTCCACCGACACAATTTTTAGGACATAGATAATGAGCACCACCAACAATATTTGTTACTGCTGCATTATTAGTTGCAGGTTGAGGAGTTGCAGATTCAGTAGTTTCTAGTTCTGGAGTATCTATAGGTTTTTCAATTACAGGAACTTCATTACTATTCGTGTTTGCTTTTTTCGCTTCTTCTTTACAAGAGTATAGACATAATATAAATAATGCGAATACTGGAATTAATTTTTTCATGTTTGTTTTATTTTTTATTTTATAAATGGATTACTTCATCGTATGCAGCTGCAACAGCTTCCATAACAGCCTCACTCATTGTTGGGTGTGGATGAATTGTTTTTAGGACTTCATGTCCTGTTGTTTCTAATTTACGCCCTAAAACAGCTTCTGCAATCATATCAGTTACTCCTGCACCAATCATGTGGCATCCAAGCCATTCACCATATTTGGCATCAAAAATTACTTTCACAAAACCATCTGTTGTTCCTGCAGCAGTTGCTTTTCCTGATGCTGAGAAAGGGAATTTCCCAATCTTCAACTCATATCCAGCCTCTTTTGCTTTTGCTTCAGTCATACCAACACTTGCGATTTCTGGCGTTGCATATGTACATCCTGGAACATTACCATAATCAATTGGTTCAGTATGTAAACCTGCAATTTTCTCAACACATGTAATTCCTTCAGCAGAAGCTACATGCGCCAATGCTTGACCTGGAACAACATCGCCTATTGCATAATACCCTGGAATATTTGTTTGGTAAAAATCATTTACCAAAATTTTATCTCTGTCTACTACAATTCCTACATCTTCTAAGCCAATATTTTCGATATTTGATTTGATTCCAACTGCTGATAATAAAATATCAGCCTCTAAAGTAATTTCTCCTTTACTAGTTTTTACAGTTGCAACAACTCCTTTTCCTGATGTATCAACCGATTCAACAGATGAACTTGTCATAATTTTTACTCCTGATTTTTTCATCGATTTTTCAAACTGTTTTGAAATATCAAGATCTTCTACAGGCACAACATTTGGCATATATTCTACAATCGTTACATCAGTTCCCATAGAATTATAGAAGTGAGCAAATTCAACTCCAATCGCTCCAGAACCTACAACAATCATACTTTCTGGTTGTTTTGGAAGACTCATTGCTTCACGATATCCAATTACTTTTTTACCGTCTTGTGGTAAATTTGGTAACTGTCTACTTCGTGCTCCTGTTGCTATAATAATATTGTCTGCAGAGTATTCAGTAACTTTTCCGTCAGTATCGGTAACATCAACTTTTTTACCAGTTTTTATTTTTCCGAAACCATTCAAAATGTCAATTTTATTTTTTTTCATCAAAAATTGAACACCTTTACTCATTCC
>CALIIP010000084.1 GCA_938018045.1 uncultured Flavobacteriaceae bacterium | reverse complement strand
GATAATTTAGAGCCATCTGCGTGAATCCATCGTTTTAAGGGTTGCTCGCATATCAATTGAATCACTTTAGCTTTGCCGTAATGTTTTCTCATTCGCATGAAAATTTCAACATCAAATATCCATTTGGTAATAAATACTTTTTCAAAAAGCATCGGCACGATATCTCTAGTCATAATCTTAGCGCCGCATTGCGTATCGTTGAAAGGCATTCTGAGAATAGATCGTATGATTAAATTAATAGTCATACTTATAATCTTACGCGCAGATTCTTTGGTAATGTCTGCGCCCATTCGACTCATTCGTGAACCACTAACAATTTTGAAATCTGATTTTTCAAGCGTTTGCACTAAATCATCAAAATCTCTAAAATCTGTAGATAAATCGGCATCTAAAAAGCCAATGTAATCGAATTGGGTGTCTTTATGCAAGTGCAGCATTCCTTGACGAACAGCCTCAGCCTTACCGCCATTTTTTTCACAATTGTAAACACTAATATTGCTTTCGTTGCCTTTTCTGAGTTCTTCTAATACTTCTAGGGTCTTGTCTGTACTACCGTCATTTACAAAGCATAAATGGTAGCCCAAATTTTTATGTGCAAAATCTTTAAATTCAGTACTCGAAAGACGTTCTTCTTCATTATAACATGGTATGACCACACCGACACAATTTTTTTGTAGCATTTGAGTGTCTGTCGCACTTTCTGTATTTTGTAACACCTCAGGTGCACCTATAAGTCTCTTGATTCTTGCAGCCATTTCATCTAAGCTGACTGGCTTCTTCATATAATCATCAATACCTAAAGTAAAACCGTCCATAATTACATTTTCTTCGGTATTACCCGACATAACTAGAATCGGAATCTTTACTTCATCATTAGAACGTATATGTTTGACAACGTCAAGGCCTGACATATCAGGCATGTTAATGTCAACTAAAACAAGATCGGGTCTGAAAGAATCGAAAAGATCTATTCCTTTCTGACCTGAATTTGCTGTCATTACATTATATCCTAATTCTTTAAGCCTTTTTTCAACGGATAAAAGAATTAATTCTTGGTCATCAATAGTTAGAATTTTCATGGTTAAAGTATATTAATTGGTTAGAAAAATAATAGTACTCTTCTATTTCGGTTAATTTTGTTGAACTTATATTAACACTAGTTTTTTATAAGTTTTAAGCATTAACAATTGTAATCTTCTTCTTACAATAACGAGATATGACTTATTTATTGTAAATCTCCTGTCTTATTCGTTTAACTACATCATCGTAAATTAACAATGCGCTAGTTAGAATTAGAGCTAATTATTGATAGCACTTGGTTAAAGCTGCAGTTGTATCATTCTTCAATTCGGTTTAATATCTATTTTAAAAAGTTATTTAGGGCAGCTATTATCTGACTTAGAATCTAACCACCCATAAATAACAATTCGGGGGAACTTTCTTAATTACTATTTTAATTTATGGGTTCTATACTTTGACTTTTTGATTTGTTAAAACTGAAATAACTCTTTAGTATTCTGAAAACTGAAACGCTATAACTATAAGGTTTAATTTCTTAACTCACATCAAATTACGGTGAAGTTACTGAGTGAAATTGATCAGATTAGTTCGTTTGCTATTTGCTATAGGTGAATGGTTGTTTTCATACTTCCGAGGTTAGTAATGGCCTTCTACCTTTGAATTAACATATTACACCAATAAATAAAAATTATTGGCGTTATGTATTTGTAATAATAATCTTACGTATTTATGATTAAGTTTTACCTGTTTGTAATTGCCTTTTTTTCTTTTTTCGTTTTGTCAGCTCAAAATGAAATGCAAGAGGGGTTTACGCTTTTAGAAAAGGGAGATTTTGAAGAAGCAGAGACTTTCTTCAATGCTTATTTAAAAATTAACCCTGAGAATAAAACTGCGAAGCTTTGTTACGGGCGGGCAGTTGGTCTAAGTGGTGAGCCTTTGAAGGCGACAGGTTTGTTTGCTAAATTATTGGAAGACTACCCTGGTGATTTTGAAATAGCGATCAATTATAATGAATCTTTCTTGTGGGCCGAAAAGTATAAGGAGGCAAAACCTCTTTATGCCCAAATGGTGAAGGACTATCCTGATAAGTTTGCTGCTGTTTTGGGTTATGCAAATACATTGAGTAATCTAAAGGAATATAAAGATGCCTTAGAATTAGTAGAAAAAGCTCTTGTTTTAGACCCTGTGAATGCAAGTGCAAAAACTTCACGTAAATACATGCGATTGGGATATGCTAACTCATTTGTTAACAAACAGGATTATGCAAAAGGAGAGGAATTATTAAAAGAGATTTTTGTTGATTTTCCTGAAGATAAAGATGCTCTTATAAATTTGGCAAATTTATACCTGATAACTAAACAGGTTGCGTCTGCAAAAAAGATGTACGAACGATATGCTATATCTCCTAAAGATTCTATTACTGCCTTAAATGGAATTGCATTAGCCGAGCATATCGGAGAAAATGATAAACAAGCATTGGTAGTTGCCAAAATTTCAAAATCTAAAGTATTGCAATTTGAAGATTTAGAACTTACAGAGAAAACGTATGATAGATACATTCAAGCCTTAATCTGGAATAAAAAGTTTGTCTCTGCGAAACGAAAAATCGATAGCCTTGAACAAAAACACCCAAATAGAAATTGGATTCACGCGCTTAAAGCGACGGTAGGTTTATATACAGGCGATTCTAAACAAAGTGTACGAAGCTATAATGCTATTTTGGTAAATGATAGTACTTCATTTGATGGAAATTTAGGAAAGGCAAATGCCATGTTCGCGGCAGATCGAATAATTCCCGCTTATAAATCGGCTTATAATACGCTCAAATTTTACGACAACCAAAAAGACGCCATTGGGTTTATCGAAAAGTTAAACTTAATGCATACGCCGAGCGTTGAGGTACATGCTGCCCATACTTTTGATAATGGTAATAATGCAGCTTATTTTGCGAACACCACTATCGAAGTACCTTTCTCAACAAAATTTAGAACAACAGGTTCGTACTTGTATCGAACTACTGAAAATACTGTT
>CALIIP010000083.1 GCA_938018045.1 uncultured Flavobacteriaceae bacterium | reverse complement strand
CGTTGCCAATAAATAGACTCTATTCCATTTAAAAAAGGTTTCTTTCTTTAAAAACAAGTCATAAACTGCGAGAAACAATACTTGGAAAAGTACTACTTGAATTATATAATTTATCATTTTTCTGTCTTTTTGTCATTAATTAACTCTAAAATAGTCTCCAATTCTTTTATGTCGACATCATTTTTCTTTACGAAAAAAGATACCATACTCTTAAATGAACCTTCAAAATAACCATCTACCAACTTGTGTAAACTTTGGTTTGTATAGTCCGTTTTTTTGATAATTGGATGATAGATATATCCTCTACCTTTTGTAGTATGTGATACAAATTCTTTGGTTTCCAATATCCTAATTATCGTAGAAACAGTGTTGTATGCTGGCTTTGGAGATGGTAATTCATCAATAATTTCTTTTACCGATGCTTCTTCAAGTTGCCATAAAACTTGCATCAACTGCTCTTCTGCTTTTGTTAATTGTTTTGTCATAATTTCAACTAATCTTTTAGTTTAACAATACAAATGTAACTAAAAAATTAGTTTAAACTAATTTTTTAGTTGAAAAATATTTTAGCATGGTTATTGCTATATTGCTAGTGTAAACATTAAACACAATACAATTACATGGATATTTTCTTACTTTTTTTAGGCTTCTTTTTCATATTACTCGGAATTATTGGCTCATTTTTACCAGTTCTTCCTGGACCTATTACTGGATGGATTGGACTACTTACACTCCACTTTACCAAAGTAATTCCAATGGATTCCACATTTCTAGGAATCACCTTAGGAGTTGCAATTCTTATTTGGGGACTCGATTACGTCATTCCGGCTTGGGGAACAAAAAAATTTGGAGGAAGCAAATACGGTATTTGGGGAACTGTCTTTGGATTGATTGTAGGAATTTTATTTTTAGGACCTCTAGGGATCATTATAGGTCCGTTTGCAGGTGCATTTCTAGGGGAAATGATTCATGACAGTACAGATAGTTCAAGAGCAGTAAAAGCAGCCTTTGGCTCGTTTATTGGCTTTATGCTTTCAACTGGATTAAAATTCTTAATCAGTATAATTTTCACTGGATTATACTTCACGAAATTTTGGGAAAACAGGCATCTTTTCTTTTAATAGACACTACTATAAAACAAAAAAAGCGTCCCGAAGTTCGGGAAGCTTTCCATTGGTTAATTAAAACCTTTTGACGTCACAACAACGTCAAAACAACACAACTCTACACTTTCGTGTAGACTACAAAAATACATCTTTTTACAATCATTTCACTTTTTTTGAATTCTTTTTTATAGTGTGGATTATTTCCGAATTGATTGTATCTTTGCGATCAATAAATTAGTAATAATATGCAATTATCTGAATTAGAATTAGTAAGAAGAGAAAAACTAGTACGATTACGTGCTTTGGGAATTAACCCATATCCTGCGGATTTATTTCCGTTGAATAGTAATTCAAAACAGATAAAGAAACAGTATAAAGAAGGCAAGAAAGTGATTATTGCTGGTAGATTGATGGCTAAAAACATTCAAGGGAAAGCCTCTTTTGCACAATTACAAGATTCTGAAGGTCGCATACAAATCTATTTCAATCGTGATGAAATTTGTACAGGAGAAGACAAAACACTTTACAATGAAGTCTATAAAAAATTACTTGATTTAGGTGACTTCATAGGAATTGAAGGCGATTTATTCACAACACAAGTTGGTGAAATTTCTGTACGCGTTAAAGAATTCAAATTACTAACTAAAGCATTAAAACCTTTACCATTACCAAAAGTAAAAGATGGTGTTACTTATGATGCATTTACTGATGCAGAAATGCGTTACCGTCAACGTTATGTTGATTTAGTTGTAAATCCACATGTAAAAGAAGTATTTGTAAAAAGATCGAAATTATTTGCTGCAATGCGTAGTTTTTTCAACGATGCTGGTTATATGGAAGTTGAAACTCCAATTTTACAACCAATTCCTGGAGGTGCTGCTGCTCGCCCATTTATTACACATCACAACAGTTTAGATGTACAAATGTATATGCGAATTGCATGTGAATTATATCTTAAAAAGGTATTAATTGGTGGTTTTGATGGAGTATATGAGTTTGCAAAAACATTCCGAAATGAAGGAATGGACAGAACGCACAATCCTGAGTTTACAATGATGGAAATCTATGTAGCTTACAAAGATTATAATTGGATGATGGAGTTTACAGAAAAACTACTAGAACATTGTGCAATTGCTGTAAACGGAACTTCTGAAGCAACTTTTGGAGAACATAAAATAGATTTTAAAGCACCTTACAAACGTGTAACAATGCGTCAAGCTATAATTGATTATACCGATTTTGATATTGATGGAAAATCAGAAGGAGAATTATTTACTGCTGCAAAATCAATGGGAATTGAAGTGGATGGAACAATGGGGAAAGGAAAGTTGATTGATGAAATTTTCGGTGAAAAATGTGAGCCTAATTATATAAATCCTACTTATATTATAGATTACCCTAAGGAAATGAGTCCGCTTTGTAAAGAGCATAGAGACAATCCTGAATTAACAGAGCGTTTTGAATTGATGATTTGTGGAAAAGAAATTGCAAATGCTTATTCAGAATTAAATGATCCTATCGATCAACGAGAGCGCTTTGAGGCGCAATTGAAACTCTCTGAAAAAGGAGATGATGAAGCAACGGAATTTATTGATGAAGACTTTTTACGTGCTTTAGAATACGGTATGCCTCCAACATCAGGTTTAGGAATTGGAATGGACCGTTTAATTATGTTCCTAACAAACAATCAATCCATTCAAGAAGTATTACTATTTCCTCAGATGAAACCTGAGGTGAGAGCCTCACAGGCAATTAATTTGAATGATGAAGAGAAAATGGTTCTTGCTATCATTCAAAAAGTAGAAAAGATTGATTTAAATGAGTTAAAAATTCAAAGTGGTTTATCAAACAAAAAATGGGATAAAACTATTAAAGGTCTAACTAAAAATAAGCTTGCTAAAGTTGAGAAAACAGACGAAGGCTTGTTTGTTGAAATTATATAAGTTTTAATTATTCTTCGAACGATAGCAGTAATGTTATTATATTCAAAAGGAAATACTTAGTTGTAGTTCCTTTTTTAACACTATAGTTTCTAGTATATTAAGCCTTATTATTTATCTAGTTTTAATCATTTTATAGCTGACATTCATGAATCCATAAAAATTGTTATATTTGTAATCAAAAAATTGCCATTTAAAAGTTAAAATTAATTTTGAAACTTAAAAATGTCAATTTTTTTTGTTTCTATATATAAAACTCTTAATGAAGCATAAAATCAACACCAAGAGTCCCCTTATTACGTTAATATTAACATTATTCTTTCTAAACAGTTATTCGCAAAAGACTTTAAATATTAAATATTTGGATGAGGAAACTATTGATCAAATTAAGATAGATTATGACAAGGACGGAGATTTAGATATTATCGTTGCTGGTGTTTTTGTTAAAAAAAACCAAGGAAGAGTATATTTAATTAATAATAATGGTATAACCTATAACAAACCTGAGCATATTTTTTCTTTCCCTTCTATTGGGACAAAACAAAAAATAGAACTTCTTCAAGAAGGTAATACGACAAAAATTGTTATGACAGGAACATCTCCAGATGGCAAGAAAGATAAGTTTACTGCAACATTGTTTAAAGGAGAATTTGAAGGCTTGTTAATCCCTCCAGTTTCTTCTAAAGTGCTAAACTAGAAACCACTTCTTAAGAAACTGGCAAACACCACAAGTAAAAACTCTATATACATTTTCAGAATTATATTATAAATAAAAAACGCTCCGAAATTCGGAGCATTTTTTATTTAATAATGTTGAATTTACTTTGTATATGGTATTCTTCTCGAAACCTTTCGCATTAATATATTTACTAAATCTTGTGAATCAGATCCTAATGAGCCTCGCACTTTTTTATTATAATTAACAACCAGTTCATCATCTGTAGTACTCATAAAATCCATATTCATAACTGCAGTATTAGTCGAAACAAATGCGCCAAATAAAACTGCTACTCCTACTGCTACTCCTTCAGACATTGGTTTAGAAGTTTCATAATTCCCTGTAATAATTGTTTCGACTCCTAATATTTCACCTAACTCACTTGGCAAATACTCATCATATGAATGGATATCTATCCCAGCTTTTTTTAATAAAGCATTTGTTCTGGTAGGAATTTGAACATCTACTAATAATGTCCCTCTTTTTTTTCTAGTCAAAAACCAAGTATGCATAGCTTTTTGAATATCTAAAGATTCTTCTTTTCCCATTTCAACCATTTGCTCAGGGGTAAAGTTTTTCATTTGCTTTGGTCTTAATTTAATTTTTACTTTCATTGGTAAAATTGCAATCGTTTTTGTATTAGCAACATAATTATCAGCGTCTTTATGAACATATAATTTTGTTTGAGAAAATGATACTGTTGTAACTAGTAAAGTCAAAATAACGATGATTTTTTTCATTTATTTTTTTGTTTAATTATTAATAATTTATTTAAAAAAGCTAATGTAACATTTAATAAAAGAAAAAGTATGTATAAAATTATTTTATACATACTTCATTTTTATTTTAGTTATAAAACCTTTACAATCCCAAAGCCTCAACTCCTTGCTCAAAAATTACATCAACTGGAATACTTGCTGCACCTAATCTATCTAAATCGGCTTGTAAATCATCAGAAATAATTCCTTTTTCAGCAACTAGTTTTGCAACACCATCATAATCACCATCACCTTGTAGCTTTAAAATCAAACTAGATAAATCTTTCATTGCAGTTTCCATTTTTTCAAAATTCACCTTGAAGGTTCCATCTTCGCTTCTTGTAAATGCTCCTTTTTCTTTAAAGAAATTGAAACGAATCATATTCGCTTTTCCATGTGCAGAAGATGCTCCAAAACGAACCGAACGGAAAATACCAGCCATAAATGTAACCATATTGTCTTTAAAGTCATCTGTTAATTCACCCTTGTCTGTTAATTGCTGAATCATATACAATCCTAAGATATCTGCTTTCCCTTCTTCTAAAGCACTTGCGTGTTCTTTCAACGCATTTCTTACCGTTCCTTTACCATCTAGCGTGTTTTTTATTCCAAGTCCGTGTGCAACTTCATGAAACATTGTATTGGCGAAAAATGCATCAAACGTGATATGTTTACGTTGACTCTCATCAATCAAAACATCAGAAATTGGCATTAAAATTTTATCAAACTTTGCTCTCATTGCATTTTTTAATTGCAATCTTCTCGTTCCTTTTTGTAATTGAACCTCTTCATCGTTCGGTAAATTAATTGCAATAGTTTTACTTCCTGAGTTACAATCTCCTGCATAAAATACTACGTCATATGCGTTCAAATCAGAGTCAGTTCCTGGAACTTCTTGTTTGTATTTTGCATCAACTGGCAATCCTTTTTGTAATTCTGGCAAGTATGCACTGAACTTCGCCAACTTAGCACTCCATGCTTGATCTTTTATCAAAACATAACCTTCATGTGCTGCTTTGTTACCAAAAATATGGTCTTCATACGTTTCAATTGGACCAATAACAATATCTAAAGTGTTGGTTTTCATATCCATCCAAGCCATATCACTTGGTTGATAATTATCATCTAATAATGCATTTGAACGTAACTCTAAGTATTTTTTAAGTCCTGCATTTTCTGCTAATTTTGATGCTTCGAGTAACAAATCTGAAACTTCTTTCATCTCATCAGCAAATTGTTTGTGATACGGAATTGCAAATAATTTTCCGTTTTCATCTCTTCTTACAAATGTGTAAAGGCTTCCTTTATTTTCAAAATCTGATTTCTCAAATTCTTCCTTTGTCATATCTTGTGGATAGAAATTTGCTCCTAAAGGTTTGTCAGGAATTCCTTCAATAAAAGATTTATTTCCATTTAATCTGTCCCAAGGACCATAATTTATTTCAATAAATTTCTTAGTATCAGCATCAGTAATAGAGCTTAGCAATGCGTCTTTATCACCGTACGATTCATACCAAAAAAAGTCATTCATCTTATCTGCTGCTTTTATTAAAATTGGCAACATTTTGCGTTCGTTCTCTGTAAGCTTATCAACATCAGCAGTTAATTTTACAGTTACATATTTACTTAAATTCTTTTTCATTTCTGATGTGTTACTCTCAACAGTTGATTGCTGTATAGGCTTTCTTGTCTCATCTTTTGGCTTACACGAAAATATGATAGTTGATAGCATTAAACATAAAATTACTTTCTTCATGGTATTAATATTTTGTTAAAATGAAATTCAAAGTTAAACCTTTTAGACTTTTTTTGGTCATAGATGTGTAATAAATTTAAAACCAATTAAAAATGAAAAAATTAGTAATAGTTATGATTGCATTAATGACAATCAACACACAAGCACAAAAAGACAGTAGTGAAACAAAGAATAAACAGAAATCGTTTATGCAAGATTTAACCCCTGAAGAAGCAGCTGCTTTGAAAACTAAAAAAATGACTTTACAGTTAGATTTGACATCAGCTCAACAAAGTCAAATCATGAAAATGAATATTGAAGAAGCAAAAGAACGAAAAGCCAAAAGAGCAGAACGCGAGAAAGGTAAAGAGAGAGCAAAACTTTCAAAAACTGAGCGTTTGAGTAAAATGAATAGTCATTTGGATAAAAAAATAGCTGCAAAAAAGAAAATGAAAAGCATTTTGAACGAACAACAATTTGAAAAGTGGGAAAAAAGCCAAAAACAAAAAGGTCGCAAAATGAAAAAACGTGGGGAACGCAAAAAAGGAGAACGTTCTGAAAGAATGGAAAAGAAGAATTAGTATAAAAAAAGCGCCAATCGGCGCTTTTTTTATTTTGTCATTCTGAGTGAAACGAAGAATCTCTATTCAATCAATTTAGATTCTTCACTTTGTTCAGAATGACATTAAGTTTCAATTATAACTTTGTCAAATACAATTTTTGACCTATAGTAATATCATTTGAATCAAGTCCGTTTATTTCCTTTAGATCGACAATAGAAACCTTATATTTTCGTGAAATAGAATACAATGTATCTCCCTTTTTTACAATATGAGAATCTACAGTCTCACTTTTAATTTCTTCAACTGTTTTACCGAGAGCCTTTGCATCATATTCATATAATCTATAATCTTCAATAATTTTTATGAGTTTGTTTGGATATTTTTTATCAGTTGCATAGCCTGCCTTTTGAAGACCCCTTGCCCATCCTTTATAGTTTGTGATTTTTAAGTCGAATAAGTTTATATATCGCTTACGACCATATAAGAAAAGTGAGTGGTCTCTAAATGAATAAACAGGATTCTTATACACTCTGAAGCATTCTCCTTTCTCATCATCATCATGATATGTCTTTCCACCTTTCCAGTTTTTATGACATTTTATACCAAAATGATTATTTGATTTTAATGTCAATTCACTTTTTCCGCTACTTGACTCTAAAATTCCCTGCGCCAAAGTGATACTTGCAGGAATATTATATTTAAGCATCTCCTCTATTGCAATATCACTATACTGATCAATATAATTTTGTTTTATATCTGTGCTTAATGGCTTTTTTATTACTGGTATAGTTTCTCTTGGAGTTTCATTAACAACAACAATTTCTTTTTCTCTAGGTTTTTTGGTTGATACTAACTTCTTTTTTGAGCCACAACTTGTTAAAAAGAGTGTTACTAATAAAATTGTAAAAAATTTAATTCTCATTTAATGATACTTTATTTTTATTATAGTAAATAACTACACCTATAATTATAAGCATTTCAGCAATAATTGATAATATTGATCCTTCTAATCCAAACGCTCCGCCATTCAATAAAGTATTCTCTTGAATTTTAAATTCAATTATAGAATAAAAATCTTGACCACTAACATTAAAACCAAACAAAGTTTGAAATAAATTCCAACTTAAATGTAAACCTATCGGAAACCATAAATTCTTAGTATATATATAAGAAATTCCTAATAAAATTCCTGCTAGAAATATATTGAAAAGACTAAAAGCGTCAACGTTAGGATTCATTCCGTGAATTAAAGAAAAAAGGACTGATGATACTATTAAAGCAGCATATTTATTAAAAGAAATCATCAGGTTTCTCAAAATATATCCTCGAAACAGAAGTTCTTCCATTATTGATACGCAAGTAAATAAGGCTATAGAAATTAAAATGTTAATCGGTTCAAACACAATCTTATCAAAACTAATTTCGTTTAAAAATAATAACAATTCATATCCAATTGCCATTACTAAAATCCCAAGTCCAATTCCAACAATAAAATCTTTCTTTCTGTTTTTAAAATGCAATCCAAGATTGATAAACTTCTCTTTATCAACATATTTCATGAATATCCAAATTATAAGTAAAGTTCCGAGCATACTGAAAATCGAAACAATTAATGTTTGAATCGGAGTATCTGGTTCAGATAAATCCATCAAGTTTTTTCCGGCGAGTAACATTCCAACAACTTGAAAAATTGAAACCAAAACAAAATATGGAATAACCATTAATAATACTCTAACCCAACCTCTATTTTTACCTTCCATAAAATTAATTATTTAATTATTTAATTAAAGTTCTATTTTTACTTTTCAAAATCACATTCACTCCTTCAATACCTTGAATTCCTCCTGTGTGAATTAACAGAATTTTAGAACCTTTTTCAAACTTGTCTTTATTTATTAAATCAACAACACCAAATAACATTTTACCTGTATAAATAGGATCTAACTGAATTGCCGTTTCCTTTTTAAAACGATTTATAAAACTAATTAACGCGTCAGAAGTTTTTGCGTAACCACCAAAATGATAATCGGTATTCAAACTCCAATTATCAATTTTGTTTGTATACTTTTTTATTTCTGATGTTAAAAAATTACCTTTTAAAGCAGGAAATCCAATTACTTGCTGATGCTTTTCTGCAGCGTTTATCAATCCTGAAATTGTTCCTCCTGTACCGACAGAAACACAAATATAATCGAATTTATCGGTTTCTGAATTTAAAATTTCTTCACAACCTTTGATTGCTAATTCATTTGTTCCACCTTCTGGAATTAAATAAAAATCTCCAAATTCATTTTCTAGGTTTGCGATAAAACTCTCTGAATTTTTATCTCGATACGCTTCTCTTGAAACAAATTTAAACTGCATTCCACAATCATGAGCAAATTTCAATGTTGCATTGTTT
>CALIIP010000082.1 GCA_938018045.1 uncultured Flavobacteriaceae bacterium | reverse complement strand
AGGAGAATTTCAAACATCTTTGCTAGATAAGTGTAAGTATGAGGCACAGATTAACGACATACTTAAGATAAGCGTAGAAAAAATATATAGAAGTAAAGAGGTCGTAGAAAAGGAAGTAGCAGGATATAAGATTTTATCTGATTTATTAGATGTTTTTATAAATGCAATTAATAACTCTTATGAAAATAAAAGTTCTAATTATGATAAATTAATACTGTTATTATTGCCAGAAAATTATCATCAAACTAAAGATACTTTGTACAATAGAATTTTCTCAATTTGTAGTTTTATCTCTAACATATCAGATGGTTATGCAATATTATTACACAAAAAAATAAATGGTGAAGTGCTATAAACTTTAACACTGTTTTTTAGACCTTTATAGTATTATTATTATATTTGTAATCCAAAATAAAATTAAGAAATAATGAAAAAAAATTACATAAGTGCTCTTTTGACTATTTTAGTATTTAGTTTTAGTGTGTATTCTCAAAACTATAGGAGTATCGTAAAGACATATCTTGACAATAACATACAAGAATATAATCTTGTTGAAGAAGATGTAAACGAATGGATTATTACTAATGAAGTTTACTCTGAAAAATCTGAAGTAACACACATATATATTCAGCAAGCGTACAAAGGAATTCCTATAAATGGAGCAGTTGGTAATTTTTCAATTAAAGACAATGAAATTAGATACGCTAAGAATTCATTTATTTCTAATATATCTACAAAGGCGAATTCAATCAGCCCAATAATAACTCCAGAAAGAGCAATAGAAAAAGGTGCTGCTGGATTAAATTTAGGAGTAACAAGCGCAATTTCTTTAATAGAAAACACTGGAGATAATAAATTTATTTATTCTAAAAGTGGAGTTTCACAAGAAAATATACCTGTAAATCTAGTTTATCAACCAATACAAGATGGTACTTTAAAACTTTCTTGGGATTTAAGTATTTTTCAATTAGACGGAAAACATTGGTGGAGTTTGCGGGTTGATGCAAGTTCTGGAGAGGTTCTTCACAAAAATGATTGGGGAGCAAATTGTGATTTTCATACAATTGATCTAGAACACAACAAACAACATTCAGAATTAAAATTTTCTGAATCAGTAACAAGAAGAGAGTCGTCATTATTGTTAGCCGGAGAACAGTACAATGTTTACGCTATACCAACTGAAAGCCCTAATCACGGACCAAGAATCGTATTAACAGAACCGCAAAACACTGCTGGATCACCTTATGGTTGGCATGATACAAATGAAGCAGATGGTGCAGAATATACCACAACAAGAGGAAACAACGTGTATGCTCAACAAGATTCTGATGGTAGTAATGCTACTTTTGGGTATGCACCAGATGGAGGTGCGACATTAAATTTTAATTTTTCACTAGACACCTACCGTAAATATCCTACTGAATATAGAGATGCTTCCTTAACCAACTTATTTTATATTAACAACATCATGCATGATGTATGGTTTCAATACGGTTTTAATGTAGCTGCTGGAAATTTTCAAGACAACATTTACGATGGTAGATTTGGTTCAGGTAATGATTATGTTATTGCAGATGGTCAAGATGTAAGTGGAAGAAACAATGCAAATTTTTTCACACCATCAGATGGAATAAGACCAAGAATGCAAATGTATGTTTTTGATCATCCAAATTTACTGTTTGTAAATTCAGGTACATTCCAAGGAGATTATGCTGCAAACGATTCAGGGTTTGATGATGGAACAGCTGATCGAAATCCTAGAGGTGTCCGATTAAACACATTATCGGCTCCAGTAACAGCCGATTTAGTAATTGCTAATGATGGATCTTCTGCTCCTATAGAAGCTTGTGATCCATTAGTTAATGGAACAGAGATGAACGGTAAAATTGCGATTATTAGAAGAGGAAATTGTGACTTTACTGTAAAGGTTCAAAACGCTCAAGATGCAGGAGCTATTGGTGTAATAATGGTTAATAATGTTGCAGGGGCATTTTCTATGGGTGGAACTACATCAAATATCTCTATTCCTGCAATTTCAATTCAACAAGCCTTGGGAGAGTCTTTTATAACAGCTATTCAAAACGGAGAAACAATTAATGTTAATTTGGCTGATTATGGTCTTGATGGCTCTTTTGATAATGGTGTTATTGCCCATGAATATGGCCATGGGATATCAAATAGATTGATTGGAGGAGGAAATAATGTTAGTTGTATGCAAAACGCAGAACAGCAGGGAGAAGGTTGGTCAGATTTTTTTGGACTAATGATCACTATAGAAGCAGGAGATACAGGAACCGATAGAAGAGGAATAGGAACATTTGACCTTGGTCAGAGTACTACTGGAAATGGGTTTAGACAATTCCCTTATTCAACAGATACAACAATTAACCCCTTTACTTTTGATGATGTAAAAGATCAATGGTTTATTAACACGAGTGGAAATCAACAAGTTTCAGTTCACGGTGTAGGTTCAATATGGGCGACGATGATGTGGGACTTAAATTGGAAAATGATTGATGCATATGGTTTAGATTTAGATATTTATAACGGTACTGGTGGTAACAATATGACAATGCACTTAGCTATTGAGGGCTTAAAAATCGCTCCATGCAGTAATAGTTTTATTGAAATGAGAGATGCTATAATTGCTGCTGATGATGTACTGTATAATGGAGATAATTTATGTTTAATTTGGCAAGTTTTTTCAGCAAGAGGATTAGGTTATAGCGCAAGTTCAGGAGATGGAAATTCTTATTCAGATCAAACTGAAGCATTTGATATGCCTCCAGCAGATGTGTTAGGAGATGCAAGTTGTACTTTGGGTGTTAAGAATGAGAAATCAGATTTATTTAATATTTATCCTAATCCTTCAAATGGTCAAATTAATATCAATGGAACTGGAATAAATGAAGAAGTTGCAATAACAATATTTGATATTAACGGTAGAGAAGTGTATAATAAAAAGACTACTTTAAATGGTAGTACTAATATTAATGCAACGAATCTAAATACAGGATTTTATATTTTAAAAATAAAAGGGAAAGAATTTATTTACAATAAAAAAATTCTAATAGAATAAAAAATTATATATAAATCAATTAAAAAAGGGAGCAAATTTCGCTCCCTTTTTTTATAATATTTTTTTAATTTCTTTTAGTATTGAATCCTTATCGAGCCCAATAATTTCATTTAGCTCTTCCACCTTACCATGCTCAATAAAATTGTCTGGAACACCAAGACGTTTTATTGTTTTATTAGCATACTTATTTTCTGAAACAAACTCTAGAATAGCACTTCCAAATCCGCCAATTATAACACCATCTTCAATAGTTATTATTTTGTCAAATTTTTTAAAAACTTGATGTAAAATTTGTTCGTCCAAAGGTTTTATAAAGCGCATATTAAAATGCGAAATGGTATTCTTTGGCAATTCTTTTTCAAGTTCGATAATTATATTTCCTATAGTTCCAACAGTTAGTATGGCAACTTTATTCCCTTCGGATAATTGTGTGCCTTTACCAATCTCAATTTTTGAAAAAGGAGTCTCCCAATTAGTTGTAGTTCCTCTTCCTCTAGGATAACGAATAGCAATAGGATGCTCTAAACCAAGTTGCGCAGTAAACATAATGTTACGTAATTCTGTTTCATTCATAGGAGCAAAAAGAATCATATTCGGAATCAATCTTAAATACGAAATATCAAAAACACCATGATGCGTAGCGCCATCTTCACCAACGATTCCTGCTCTATCTAAACAAAATATAACTGGTAAATTTTGCAATGCCACATCATGAATAACTTGATCGTAGGCGCGTTGTAAAAAAGTAGAGTAAATATTACAAAAAGGAGTCATTCCTTGAGTTGCTAAACCTGCTGCAAATGTTACTGCATGTTGCTCAGCAATACCAACGTCAAATGCTCTTTCAGGAATTTGTTCTAACATAAACTTCAGCGAACTTCCTGTAGGCATTGCAGGAGTTATTCCAACAATATTTTTATTTTTTTTAGCCAATTCAACCAAAGTCAATCCGAAAACATCTTGGTATTTTGGAGGATTATTTATATCTATACTTGTAATTCTATCACCAGTATTCTTGTCAAATTTCCCTGGAGCATGATACAATACTTGATTTTCTTCTGCTTGTTTTAATCCTTTTCCTTTGGTGGTAATTACATGTAAAAATTTAGGACCTTTTATCGATTTTAAGCGACTAAGTTCTGAAAGCAACCCATTGATGTCATTTCCGTCAATTGGACCAGAATAATTGAAGTTTAAGGCTTCAATAATATTATTTTTTCTAACAGATTTTCCAGCTTTTACATTGGTGAAGTATTCTTTTAATGCACCAACACTAGGATCTATTCCCATGGCATTGTCATTTAGAATAATTAATACGTTTGCATCTGTAACTCCTGCATGATTCAAACCTTCAAATGCCATTCCTGCCGCAATAGATGCATCACCAATCACTGCAATATGTTGCTTTTCTTTTTCTCCTTTTAATTGTGATGCAATTGCCATTCCTAAAACTGCAGAAATTGATGTAGAACTGTGGCCAACACCAAAAGCATCATATTCACTTTCGCTTATTTTTGGAAATCCTGAGATTCCGTTTAGTTGACGATTTGTATGAAAAACATCCTTTCTACCAGTTAAAATTTTATGACCATACGCTTGATGACCAACATCCCAAACTAATAAATCATTTGGAGTGTCAAAAATATAATGTAGCGCAATTGTGAGTTCAACAACACCTAAACTTGCACCAAGATGTCCTTCTTTTGTTGCAACAATATCAATAATAAATGATCGTAATTCCTGTGCAAGTTGAGGTAACTCTTCTTTAGAAAGTTTTCGTAAATCTTCAGGAATATTAATATTTTTAAGCAAATTGTGTTTCACAAAAACAAAACTACGACTATATTTGCTCTATGGAAAATCCTTTTGATGATATTTATTTCATGAAGCGTGCGCTACAAGAAGCACAACTTGCATACGAAAAAAATGAAGTTCCGATAGGTGCTGTAATTGTATGTAAAGAGAAAATTATTGCACGAGCACATAATCTTACCGAAATGCTAAACGATGTAACTGCACATGCCGAAATGCAAGCATTTACTTCAGCAGCAGATTATCTTGGAGGAAAATATCTAAAAGATTGCACACTATATGTTACACTTGAACCTTGCCAAATGTGTGGAGGCGCAAGTTATTGGACACAAATTGGAAAGATTGTTTTTGGTGCTCGTGATGAGCAAAGAGGTTATATGAATATGAAAACGACCTTACATCCAAAGACAAAAATTGTTTCAGGTGTTTTAGAAGAAGAATGTAGTAAATTGCTGACTCAGTTTTTTATTGAAAAAAGAAATTTGAATTAAAAAAAATGAGAAAACTTAAAAACAGCGAACTCGATAGAGTAGATGTTGAAGGATATAAAAGTGCCGACAAAACTCCAATTATCGTTGTGTTGGATAATATAAGAAGTCTAAATAATATTGGTTCTGTTTTTAGAACAAGCGACGCATTTGTAATTGAGAAAATTTTTCTCTGCGGGATCACAGCAAAACCGCCACACAAAGACATCCATAAAACAGCGCTTGGTGCAACAGAATCTGTAGATTGGGAATATGTTGAAGATACTATAGAATTGATTCAAAAATTAAAAGATTCAAAAATTAAAATTGTCTCTATTGAGCAAGCGGATAACGCAACAATGCTACAAGATTTTAAGATTGAGAAACATCAAAAATACGCAGTAGTTTTTGGAAACGAAGTAAAAGGTGTACAACAAGAAGTTGTTTCTCAATCAGATTATTGTGTTGAAATTCCGCAATTTGGAACAAAACATTCCTTGAATATCTCGGTGAGTTGTGGAGTGGTTCTTTGGGATTTATTTAAAAAGACACAATTTTAATAACGTTTCAATAACAAACTTAAATGTCAAACAAGAAAAATTTAAGTTCTGATTTGCAGGGCATAACTCGATTAATTACTGATGCTACTATTGGCGTTACAGACTTGGTCGAAGCCATGCATAAGCGCGTTGTTCATCCTCCTTTTTTGCCATCTACACCAATTCAGCATTTAATCACCAAAGTTGCTGGAGTCACTTATAAAAGCATTAGGTGGAGCACTAGTTTCATTGGAAATGGTACAGATAAAGCTTTGGGGAAATTAACTTCTGTACTTGGAAAAATTGAATCGACTGAAAAAAAGCAAGCCATTCGCGCTGTTTTAAATGGAGTAATTGGTGATCACTTAGAAAAAAATAAAAATCCTTTAGAAATTAGGATGCAATTTAGGCATCAAGCAAATGCTATTTCTCTTGATAGTGAAAGTCTTAAAAAAGCGTATCCAAATATCAATGGAAAAATTATTTTGATGGTGCATGGTTCATGTATGAATGATATACAGTGGACTCACAATGAGCATAATCATGGTACAAAATTATCAAAAGAACTAGATAGAACGCCTATTTATTTAAATTATAATAGTGGTCGTCATATTTCAACCAACGGACAAGAGTTAAATGAATTGCTAGAAGAATTGGTCTTAAATTGGTCAGTTCCTGTTGAAGAAATAGTCATTATTTCACATAGTATGGGAGGTTTAGTATCACGAAGTGCGTTTTACTATGGTCAACAGCAAGATAAGTCTTGGGTAAAACATCTCAAAAAAATTGTCTTTTTGGGGACACCACATCATGGCGCTCCTTTAGAGAAAATGGGAAATTATTTGGATGTTATTTTGGAAGCCATTCCTTATGCAAAACCATTTGCACGTTTAGGAAAAATTAGAAGTGCAGGTGTAACTGACTTGAGATATGGAAACTTACTAGATAAAGAATGGAAAGATAGTGATCGATTTAAAATGCAGGGAGATAAAAGGGAGCATATATCATTACCAGAAAATGTTGAGTGTTATAGTATAGCAGCCGTTTCAGGCAAAAAATCTTTAGTGAAACCTTCACAATTATTAGGTGATAAAATGGTATTTGTAAAAAGCGCTTTAGGAAAACATAAAAACACTGATAAAGATTTGAATTTCAAGAAGGTCAATACCTACATCTCTTATGAAACGAATCATGTAGAATTATTGAGTAACCCTAAAGTTTACTCTAAAATTAAGTCTTGGATAGTTTGATGAAATGGTTAAAAACCTAACATTAACTTTGCAATATAAAAGAATAAGAAAATTCCGAAAATATCATTACTTGTTGTAATAAATGGTCCTGTAGCAATTGCAGGATCAATACCTCGTTTGTCTAAAACAATAGGTACAAAAGTTCCGATAAGTGCTGCAACAATAATTACACACAACATAGAAATAGCAATTGTAAGGCTAAATGTAAAGGTCATTTTGGTGATAATCCCAAAAATAATAACAAGGATTCCTAAAACTATTCCGTTTATTAAACTCAATCCAACTTCTTTTAATAACCTGTTAAAAAGACTTCCTTTTACGACATCATTTGCCAAACCTTGTACGATAATTGCACTTGATTGAACACCTACATTTCCTGCCATTGCAGCAATTAAAGGTGTAAAGAAAAAGAGTCTACCAAGTGTTGGATTTGCCATGATATCTTCATAACTTTCCATAATAAAAACACTTCCAAGACCTCCAAATAAACCGAGAACCAACCAAGGTAAACGTGCTTTTGTGAGTTCCCAAATACTATCATCTGCTTCAACATCTTGTGAAATACCAGCCGCTAATTGATAATCTTTTTCCGCTTCTTCTTTCATCACATCAACAATATCATCAATGGTAATTCTACCTAATAATATCATTTTATCATCTACTACAGGAATGGCTTCAAGGTCATATTTTTGCATGATTTTTGCAACTTCCTCAACGTTTTCAATCACATTTACCGAATCTACTTTTGGTCTTACAATTTTAGAGATATTTCCTTTGGCAGGAGCAATTAATAAATCTTTTAACGACAAACGTCCAATCAATTGTTCAGCATCATTAATCACATAAATTGAATGCACACGCGTTACTTCTTCAGCTTGTAAACGCATTTCTTTTATACATCTTGGAATCGTCCAATTTTCATTGACTTTTACCAATTCTTTTGCCATGATACTTCCCGCAGAATCATCTTCATAGGTAAGTAACTCCTTAATATCAGCAGCAAGTTCATCATCATCTATTTGAGAGATAACTCTTTCTTGACGCTCTTCAGAAAGTTCACCAAGAATGTCTGCTGCATCATCAGAATCTAGTTCTTCAAGTTCTTCTGCAATCTCTTTAGCAGAAAGATTTCCAAGAATTTTTTCACGAATATCCTCATCCAATTCCATCAAAATATCAGACGTCTTTTCACTGTCCAAAAGTTTGATGATATAGGTTGCATTATCGAGTGACAACTCGTCTAAAATTTCAGCAATATCTGCGTGATGCTCATCTGCAAGCATTTCTAGAATAGCAGTATCGTTCTGATTTTGAATCAGAAGTTCTATGTGTTCGAAAAGCTCTTTATTAATCTCTAATTCCATCTTGCTCAATTTTTGCCGTCAGTTCAATAAATTGTTTTACTGATAGTTGTTCCGGACGCATGGCAAATATAGGTTCTTCTCTTAATTTATCCGATAAATTTAAAGACTTTAAACTTCCGCGAAGCATTTTTCTTCGTTGGTTAAAACCTGTTTTTACAACTCTGTAAAATAATTTTTCATCAACAGGAAGCGTATAATTTTCTTTTCTGATAAGTCTAATCACTCCAGATTCTACTTTTGGTGGTGGATCAAAAACCGTTGGCGGAACCGTAAAAAGATATTCTACATCATAGAATGCTTGTGTTAAAACAGATAAGATTCCGTAGACTTTACTTCCTTCTTTTTCTGCGATACGCATTGCAACTTCTTTTTGAAACATTCCTGAAAATTCTGGAATCAGATGACGATTTTCTAACGTTTTAAAGACAATCTGCGTAGAAATATTATAAGGGAAGTTACCAATAATGGCAAACTGCTTATCACCAAGTAATGATTTTATATCAATTTTTAAAAAATCTCCTTCAATGATATTGATGTTTAACTTCTGAACTTTTTTTGCCGTTTCAAGATAAGCAATCGAATCCCTATCAATTTCAATAACGTGTGTGTTGTAGTCTTTTTTGAGTAGATATTTTGTTAAAACACCCATTCCAGGACCAATTTCTAACACATCATTATAAGTATCAGTAATTAAAGAATTAGCAATATTTTCTGCAATTTCTTCGTCTTTTAAGAAATGTTGTCCAAGATGTTTTTTTGCTCTTACGCTCATTTAGAATTCTTTAATAATTTTTAATTCCGTTCTAAAAGCCACAAATTTACCATTAAATTGTGCGCTATCGTTCCTCAATTTTTCTGCATCAAATTGATAATAATCATCCAAATCTTTGCGTGTTTTGGCTGTGTATTGAACAGAATATGTAGTTCCACCCATTTCTTCTTCAACCAATACTTGTGAGAGTTTCGCAGACACAAAACGACCTGTTGCTAATACATCTGGAATGTGATTGTGAATCCATTTTAACCATTGGTCATGAATGCTGTCGTCTATGTTTATGGTTACGTTGTATATATACATAAAAACTGTGTAATTGTTTATTCGTTGAGTTGTTTATCAACTTAGTTTTTTAATTTGCTT
>CALIIP010000081.1 GCA_938018045.1 uncultured Flavobacteriaceae bacterium | reverse complement strand
TAACCAATTTACGTGTTGCTGTTTTTCCTTCTTCTAAAACTTTCAAGATATAGATTCCAGTATTTAAATTCGAAACTTGTACGTTTTGATTAGATTTTATTTCTCTTGAATACACTTGTTTTCCTAGCATGTCAAAGATTTGTACTTGCTTGTCAGTATTGTTTAAAGTTCTAATACTAAATTCTCCGTTACTCACAGGATTTGGATATATCGCAAAACCTTCGATAGTTTTATCTTCAACTGATAATAATGCACCAGGATAAGGTTCAGTTGAAACTGCATTTGTTGCGCCATCAAGTCCAGCTATACTATAAGTCCAATCAGATGAAACAAAAGTTGTACTTGGTCCTGCTACACTTCTATAAGCCCAACCATCTAAATATTCCCATGCAGATCCTGTTCCGTCATTATTAACATCTCCAAATACGTCAATTACTTGTCCGTTTTCAAAAATTTCCAATCCATCATCACCATTAATAAACATTGATCCAGATTCATATTCAGTAATTGATAATCCAAAAAATGTATTAAAAGCTGCTACTTGTCCTGATGCCAATACATAGATAACATCTCCTGTTGAAGCAGCTACTGCAGGAAAAGTAAATTCCTGTACTCCACCACCATTTCCATTAGTTGCACTTCCAGTTCCAAAAATACTTAAATCAGGAATGTTTGCCAATACTTCTATTTCCATACCTCTTGGACTACTTCCAGTTGCATTATCAAAAAGTCCAACAATTGCCAAAGCATTTGTTAATGTATTATAAACATCACCACTTAATGAGACAGTTTTTGTTGTTGCTCCTGTACTTGTAACGTCTACATCTCCAGAATAAGAGTTTATACCTAAACTCATATTCAATCTAACAAAAATTGTTGTAGTTGCAACTGTTCCACTTCCAAAAGGAATAGTAACTGTTGCTCCAAAAGTACCACCAGAAGTTTCAGATATTTCGAAATCTGTAGGTGCATTTATTATTATATCATTAGTTAAATTTGAACCTGAAACTGTAAATGATCCTTCTGCAGATGGTCCATTTGCTAATTCATAATCTAAACCTGAGATTGCAGAACTAACTACTAAATCAGGATTGGTTGAATCATTCATTATGTCTGTCCAAGCAGTTGCAACTCGTACACCGTCAATTGTACCTGTAGGAATGTTTGAAGATTGGCGAAATGCAATTGCAGATAAACTAGTTGCATCTGTACCATCACCAGAAACTGCTTCTGCTGTTGCAGGTTCAGTTGCTGAGACTGCCGGCAGAACATATATAGATGCTGCGCCTGCAGTAAAATCATATTTTGATATTAATAAATAAGTTACATTCAAAGAAAATGGAGTAGTTCCATAAACAATTGTTCCACTACCTTCTCTTATTCCAAATAAGATATCACCATTACCATCATCTTTTGCATATACTCTTCCTGCAAAACCGGAAGAATTATAGTGCATAAAATAATTACCTGTTGAAGTTACAGCGCTAAAATTTACTAATGCACTAGCATATATATTTCCAGAAGTAACAGCTGAAAAAGATCTGTTAACATCTTGTGCTCCAGAAGCTGAAATTGTTGCTGAACCTCCTATTCCTGAAGATGGATATCCTGTCATAGTTAAAAATGAAGAAGCATAACCAACGTCTGGTGCAGATCCAGAATGTACTGCCCAAATCCCTCCACTTTGAGTTACTAAATCACCAGCTGTAGAGCCATAATCAAAGTTTTCGGTAATTATTGTCTGCCCAAAAGACAAAGAAGTAGTTAATATTGTTATTAATAAAAAGTAGATTTTTTTCATATTGTTATATTTTTATTTTTTTTGACAAAGTTATTAAACGTGTCAAATATATAAATTTTATTCGATAGAAAGTGTTAAAAAAATGAGAAATAACGTTCTACAATGGTATATATTATAAATTAATTGAATAATATTTAACTATTTGACAGAGTGATGGTTGTGTCAAATTTAGTATCCTAAATTTATCAAAACATCCTTAGAGATTATTTTTTTTCTACCGTAAAACTCTAATGCTAAGTCTGCTCTATTGGTGAAAACACCATCGATTCTTTTGCTATATTCCATGAATTGTTCATTTGTGTCGAAAGAATAAGGATGAATTAACAACTCTGATTCATGAATTAGTTCTGCCATCCAATCTGAAGTTAATTCCTCATAATTATTTGGTTCGCCTGCAATACTGGTTCCAATAATATGAGCATTATTTGCTATTGCAAAATCAATTGCTTTGGCATACGTTTCTTTAAAGTCTCCTTTCATATCAGCTTTCCATAACAAAAAACATTTTGGAATATTTGGTAAGTGATTTTCTAGATTGATAATACTTTCTGGAGAAAAAGATTGTAAAATAAGTCTTGCATTAGTGTCTGCTATATTAACCTTGTTTTCTTGAATTTTTATTTGCTTTGGATTCTCATTAATATTCCAACCTAAAAGCGTTAACTCTTCTTTTAAATACTTTTCTATATTCGATTTTGGATGTTTGGTTTCTACATATATTCCTGGTCTATTTCCGTTATCATTTGGATCTTTTTCGTGTTTATAATTACCATTCCAAGTATCATTAATTAGCGCTTTAACTGGCTTTCCATTTTCTCTTTTTATTTTATTACCTTCTGCAATCATGATTACATCTTGCAAAGTCAATATTTTAAGGTTTTTAAAACTTTCCTTTGCTTGCTCGGGATTAGCTTCATTAAACCAAGCTCCAGCATCTAATTGTCTTAACTCTATCAAAGTAAAATCATTTATTGTAGCATCTATTCTATCAGGAAATATCTCTTTAATATTTGTTGTACGTTTTAAATCATCATCATGAAAAGCAACTAATTGATTGTCTTTTGTCAACTGAATGTCTAATTCTAAATAATCTGCACCAATATTTCTTGCCCAACGATATGCAGGCTCAGTTTCTTCTGGAGTCAAAAAAGTACTGCCTCTATGTGCTATGATGATGTCTTTTTTCACATAATCACGTACTCTTTTTGCACTTTCACTTATTTTATTCATCTCTTGCAGTTGTTTTTTTTCTTTGACTTCTTTTTTACAAGCTGTGATTATTAAAATCAATACCAAAACTATATAATTCGTTTTCTTCATTCTAGATTTTATTTAATTCTTTTAAAGCATGATTTTTATTTTCGATAATCCAAGTGTATCCAATAAATACAATTGATAATATACAGGCGACTACTAGTAGTATAAAACTGCTATCCCATCCATAATTGTCTACCAAATAACCAATAGCAATATTTGCTGTTAATGCACCACCAAGATAACCAAATAAGCCCGTAAATCCTGCTGCTGTTCCTGCTGCATTTTTTGGAACTAAATCTAATGCTTGTACACCAATTAACATTACCGGACCGTAAATTAGAAACCCAATAGATATCAATGCTAGATTATCTATCATAGGATTTCCTGCCGGATTTTTCCAATAGATAACAACAGCAATTAGTACTAAAATCATGTAGATAATACTTACTGGTGCACGCTTTCCTTTAAACCATTTATCACTTACAATTCCTGCCAGAATTGTTCCAGGAATTCCTGCCCATTCATATAAAAAATATGCCCAACCAGTTTCGTTTAAAGAAAAGCCCTTGACTTCTTTTAAATAGGTTGGTGCCCAATCTAAAACACCATATCTAACCAAATAAACAAAGATATTTGCTATTGCGATGAACCAAAGTAATTTGTTTTTAAAAACATATTTTATGAAAATTTCTTTTGCAGAAATCATTGCATTTTGGTCAACACCTTCAATTGCTTCAGGATAATCATTTTTGAAGTCTTCAATTGCTGGTAAGCCGACTGCTTGTGGTCGATCTCTTAAAGTTAGATAAATAATCAACGCAATAAACACTGCAATAAATCCAGGTAAATATAATTTTGCATGCCAATCACTAAAATACGCAACACCAAAAATTGCTAAAGGACCTATTAATCCTCCACCAATATTATGTGCAGTATTCCAAAATGCCATTTTTGTACCTCGTTCTTTTATCGAAAACCATTGTACCATTATTCTTCCGCTTGGTGGCCAACCCATACCTTGAAACCATCCGTTGAGTAATAATAAAATAAACATGATAGTTACTGATGATGTTGCGAATGGAAAAAATCCCATTGTAATCATTATCAATCCTGACATTAATAAACCAATTGGCATAAATTTACGCGCGTCACTTCTGTCAGAAACATTACCCATTAAAAACTTACTCAAACCGTAAGCAATCGCAACACCTGATAATGCAAAACCTAATTCTAGTTTCGTGTAGCCTTGCTCAATTAAATCTGGCATTGCCAAGGTGAAATTTTTGCGAACTAAATAATAACCTGCATACCCAACAAAAATTCCGAAAAAAACTTGCCAACGCAATTTATTGTAATCTTTCGCGACATTCTCATCTTTTCGTAAAGGCTTATTCGGTGGAGTTTTTAAAAATTTAAACATATTTTTTAATTTAGTAAATATCCTTTAGCAAGTTCTTTATACTTCTTAATTTGTTCTTCTTCCCATTTTTTATCTTGACCTAATTCGTTTGCCATAATCTCGGCAACCATTGGAGCCATTTTCAAACTTTCTTTTGCATCTAAAAGTAATGCTCTTGTTCTGCGTGATAAAAAGTCTTCAATGTTTCTAGCATATTCACTTTTAACTGCCCAAACTACTTGTGCTTTGTTGATTTTTAAATCCTCGCTAATCCATTCTTTTAATGTTGGATTTTTCTTTATAAGTTTCTTGATTTCTTGCAAATCTGATCCATAAAAATAAAACGGACTCTCAAAATCTACATTTTCTTTATAACCATGTATGTGTAACTCTTCGGAAATGCTTTCTCTTTCAGGAAATTTAAAAAGTACTGCTAACTTATCTATCGCATCTTCTCCCATTTCTCTATATGTTGTCCATTTTCCTCCAATTATAGAAACCAATCCAGATTCTGAAGTAATTATTTTATGACTTCGAGATATTTCTTTTGTCTTTCCGTTTGCATCTGTTTTAGGAGCAGCCAATGGTCGTAAACCTGCAAAAACACTTTTTATATCTGCTCTTGTTGGTTTCATTTCTAAATATCTTCCAGCAGTTTCTAAAATAAAATCTACTTCTTCATCGGTTACTTTTGGTTCTATTGAAGGTTCGTCTTTGGCAACATCAGTTGTTCCTAAAATAACTTTATTATGCCAAGGCACAGCAAATAATACGCGTCCGTCCCTTGTTTTAGGAATCATCAGCGCATACTCTGAAGGTATAAATTTACGATCGATTACAATATGTACTCCTTGACTTGGTTTGATAACGTTTTTTGCCTTTGGATTGTCTTTTTGAATAATACTATCTACAAAAACACCTGTTGCATTTAAAACTGCTTTTGCCTTAATATTGTAGGATTTTCTAGTCTCACCATCTTTAACAACAACTCCTGATATTTTATTATTTTCTTTTATAAACTTTGTAACCTTCATGTAATTCAAAGCAGTTCCATCATTTTCTATAATAGTTTGCACTAAATTTATTCCCAATCTTGCATCGTCAAATTGACCATCGTGATATAAAATACTTCCTCTTAAATTTTCTTTTTTCAATGTCGGAATCTTTTCCAAAGTCTTTTCTCTTGAATATGGTCTTGAAGTCCCAAATCTAGATCGACCAGAAAGTAAGTCATAAATCGTCAAGCCAAAAGTGTAAAATGGTTTGTACCACCATTTATAAGACGGAATTAAAAAAGGTTTATTAGTTACTAAATGTGGAGCATTTTTCAATAATAAGCCTCTTTCTTTTAAGGCTTCTAAAACCAAAGCAACATTTCCTTGAGCCAAATATCGAACTCCTCCATGAACTAATTTTGTACTTCTACTTGATGTGCCAATTGTATAGTCATATTGTTCTAATAAAAGTGTTTTGTAACCTCTAGTAGTTGCTTCTACTGCTGCTCCCAAGCCAGTTGCTCCTCCGCCAATAATAACAATATCCCAAATATCTGTTGTTTCTATTTGGTTGATGCCATTTTCTCTTGTCATTTATTTTTTTGATAAAAAGTGATATTATTTCTGCTTCTCTTTCCATTCACGAAGCATATCTTCAGATTGAATTCCTGT
>CALIIP010000080.1 GCA_938018045.1 uncultured Flavobacteriaceae bacterium | reverse complement strand
TTTTTTTCATGTATGAATGCTATAATGCATAAATGCTATAATTAATTAATGATATAATACTGTAGTTAATGGCTTAATGAATTATATGTTGAACTTTTTGCTTTCGACATTATTTTATTTAATTCAATTGCTTCAATTAATAATCTTTCTAATTCATCTTTTTTGTTTGATAAATCTGCGTCTTTCAATACTTCCAACCAATATTCTGATTCGTCTACTTCTTCTACAACTATACAAATCTTGCTAAAAAATTCTTTTTTTGACCTTGCTTTACATGCTGCTCGATAATTTGCACCTGTTGATGTTGCAGATTTAACAAGTTGATATGTGATTACAGATGATGCTTTATTATTTTTTAATGAATCACAAAATTGTATAACATCAACGGCAAACTTCTTTGTTCTTGTTTTCATTTTTTTAATAAAAACTTCTTTCTCAGTCATAATTCCTTCATTAAATCATTTTGCTTATTAAAGCATTATATCATTCTCAAATTAATCCACTTCTTCATAATCTACATACTCGCCAACATCATTATTAGATTCTTTTGTAGTCGTTGGCTTCTTATCTATAATAGTTTCGCCAATTTTTTCTTTTGGTTGCGAATTTTGCTGTTGCTGCTGATTTCTCACTCTTTCTTCAAACTTCCCAAAAAAACGTTTAATAACCAATGGAAATACGAGTCTCCCAATAATCTTTAAGCCATAATAAATTACAAATAATATGAGTATTGTTCTAAAAAATCCTGTGAATGATGCTTCTTGCATAAATGTTTTAAAAATTTAATTCAAAAATAACAATTTGAGTCCAACTTAAAACGTTTAGTTAGATAAAATCTTATATTTTGGCTGTAAATAAACATTTTATAAAAATGTCAGCCAGAAACTACATATTTAATTTTTACAACGTAAAAAATTATGTAGATTTGAAACTTATGAAAACTGTTAAAATGAAAAAAATATTCCTTATCATACTTTTTATTACTAGTTATCAAGTTATTAATGCACAATACACTGAAGTAATAAATTCTAAAAGACCTGGTTTTTCTGAGAGTCCATATGGTGTTGGAACCGATGTGATACAGATAGAAGGCGGAGTTTTCTTCGGAAAAAGTAATTCTGACGAAACTTTTGCAAAAACTGATCCTTTAGGCGGAACAATTTTCGTGAGATATGGAAAGTTTATGGAGAAATTGGAGTTCAATGCAAAGGTAACGTATCAAAAAAATAAATTAGAATTTAATAATGTTCTTACTACTGATTTAGGAAATGTTAGTGGACTGAGTGAACTTACAGTTGGTGCAAAATATTTAATTTTTCAACAAAAATTTGCTGATAAATCTAAAGAAATTAGAAGTTGGAAAAAACGTACAGCATTTGATAAAAAACGCCTTATTCCTTCTGTTGGTGTGTATGCTGGAATGAATTTAAACTTTCTTGGAAAGGCTTATAAAGAACCAAAAATGAGTCCGAAAGCAGCAATTTTATTGCAGAATGACTTTACAAATCGTTTCATATTATTAACCAATCTAATTGCAGATAAAATTGGAACAGAGAATCGCACATATTCATATATCGTTACTGCAACCTATGCAATAAACCAAGATTGGTCAATTTTTGGAGAAAATCAAGGTGATTTTTTTAAGTATAAAAACGATTTTCAAGTTGGTGCAGGAGTCGCATATTTATGGAATGAGAATTTACAACTAGACACATCTATTAGAGTAAACACAAATGCTAACGAATCTGCGTTTGTTTTAGGTCTAGGTGCTGCATGGAGATTAGATCGCCATAAAGATAAAGAGATTCTAAGAGATAAAGATGGCAATATCGTAAAAGCAAAAAAGCGCAAGAAAAAAGGAAGTTTTTTCTCTCGATTGTTTAAAAAGAAGAAGAAATAAATGATTACGCTAAAAGAAGTATCTACAAAAAGGGAAATGCGAGCATTCGTTAAATTTCCTTTTTCGCTTTATAAAAATAATGATTATTGGGTTCCGCCAATAATTAATGATGAAATAGCAGGTTTTGACAAAACAAAGAATCCTGTTTTTAAACATGCAGATGCAACTTTTTTATTGGCATATAGAGACAATAAAATAGTAGGTAGAGTTGCAGCAATAGTTAATTGGACAGAGATTAACGATCAGAAAATAAAAAAAATGCGTTTTGGTTGGTTTGATATGATTGATGATATTGAAGTTTCAAAAGCATTGATAAATCGAGTTTCTAAAATAGGCAAACAACACAATTTAGAATTTATTGAAGGTCCTGTTGGATTTAGCAATTTAGATAAAGTTGGCGTTCTTATTGAAGGTTTCGATCATCTTGGAACAATGATTACTTGGTACAATCATCCATATTACAAAGAACATTTAGAGCAATTAGGATTTGTAAAAGCCAAAGAATGGCTAGAAAATTATATGCTATTTGAGAATTTAAATCCTGATAATTTCTCAAGACTTTCTAAACTTGTGGCAAAAAGATATGAATTAAGAACAATGAATTTTACAAAAACCGAACAGATTCTGCCTTATGTAGATAAAATGTTTGATTTGTTTAATTCATCGTATTCTAAATTAGCCTCTTTCACTCCTATTTCTGATGAACAAAAAGCATATTTCAAGAAAAAATACATAAGTTTTATCAATCCAGAATTTATAGAATACATTGCTGATAAAGATGATAATTTGGTTGCTTTTGCAGTGACAATGCCATCTTTTTCAAAAGCATTGCAAAAAGCAAATGGTAAATTATTTCCGTTTGGATTATTTCATTTACTGAAAGCCAAAAAGAAACCAGATGAAGCAATTTTTTATCTAATTGGTGTACATCCAGATTATCAAAAGAAAGGAGTTGTATCTATGATATTCGAATCTTTTTATAATACCTATTCAAAAATTGGAATTAAAACATTGAGAAGAACTCCAGAATTAGAAGAAAATACTGCTATAAAACAACTTTGGAAAGATATGAAACCAGTAACGCATAAAAGACGAAGAACATATAAGAGAATGCTTTAATGAGATAATGAAACTAAGTTATAGAGAGTGAAACGAAGTAATCCAATTAACAAAAAACTTTAAACATTTCAACTTTACAAACTTTACAAACTTTACAAACTAATATATGCAACTATTCAACAATCAAGACATAAATGACTCTTTAACTCAATTTACATTTGATAAAATTGAAAGTCGACATATTGTGAAAGTACTTAGAAAAAAAGAAGGCGATACACTATTTATCACAGACGGAAAATGTCAACTTTTTACTGCTGAAGTTTTATTTGCGAATGATAAAAAATGTACGGTCAATATTATAAATGTTGAAGTAAAAGAAAAGCCTTGGAACTACTATTTACATATTGCCATTGCTCCAACCAAAAACAATGATAGATTGGAATGGTTTTTAGAGAAGGCAACCGAAATTGGTATTGACGAAATCACACCAATTATCTGTAAACACTCTGAACGTAAGATTATTAAAAAGGAACGTTTAGATAAAGTTGTAGTTTCTGCAATGAAACAATCTTTAAAGTTTCAGTTGCCAAAATTGAATGAAGCTACAACATTTCAAGACTTTATAAAACAAGATTTTGATGGCGATTTATTTATTGCGCATTGCGAAGAAACTGATAAAAAATCTTTGAAAAACGAACTTACTTCTCGACTCCGCTCGAAGGAACAAGTTCAGAAAATTACCATTTTAATAGGTCCTGAAGGAGATTTTTCTACCAAAGAAATTGAAATCGGTTTGCAGCAAAAGTATATTCCTGTATCTTTGGGTGAAAGTAGATTGCGAACAGAAACCGCTGGAATTGCTGCAACGCATAGTGTTGCTTTTTTTAATGAATGATATTAGGTCTCGACTCCGCTCGACCAGACAAATGTCACCTCGAGCGGAGTCGAGAGATAAATTAAACCAATGAACAAACTAAAAACACTTCTTATAATCCTATTCATTTCTGCAACATCGTTTGCACAAGATATTGCTATTCTAAAGTATGATGGCGGCGGAGATTGGTATGCAAATCCGACAGCATTACCAAACTTAATTGAATTTTGCAATAAAAATATCAAAACTAAAATAAATGAAAAGCCTAAAACTGTTGAAGCAACAAGTATAGAAATTTTTAACTATCCTATTGTTTTTATGACAGGCCATGGAAACGTATTCTTAAACGAAGATGCTGTTCAAAATTTAAGAAAATATTTGACTTCTGGAGGCTTTCTTCATATTTCTGATAATTATGGTTTGGATGAATATATCAGAAGAGAATTGAAAAAAGTGTTTCCAAAACTTGATTTTCAAGAGATTCCATATAACCATCTTATTTACAATCAAACGTATACTTTCGAAAAAGGCGTACCAAAAATTCACGAACACGATAGTAAAAAACCGCAAGGTTTTGGACTGTTTTATGAAGGCGAATTAATCTGTTTTTATGACTACGAAAGTGATTTAAGCGATGGTTGGGAAGATGCGGTTGTCCACAATGATTCACAAGAAGTACGCGAAAAAGCCTTAAAAATGGGCGCAAATATTATTGAGTTTACATTTAAGGATTAAGAAACACGCTAGACTTTTTCATTTTAAAACACTATCTTTCTTTTCGACTGATAAAGTATATTAAAACAGAACCAAATCTTAGCATTAGTAACAAACTCTAATAAACTATGAAAAAAAAAATATCAATTCTTCTACTCGTTCTTTCCTGCACATTGAGTCAAGCTCAAAACGAAAAAGCCCTATTTGTTGTTGATTCAATTCCGATAATTGAAGAACCCAAAGAAAATAATTCCTTAGCACAGGATGAAATAAATAATGTCGTTACAATCACCAAAAGACAAACCTTAGATTCTCTTGGATATAATCAACTGGACAAGGTCATTTATGTTTTTACCAAGGCATATGTAAATCGTCCCGATAGTTTAAAATCTATACCATCTACTGGTATTATGGAAAAAAGAAATGGCACTTGGTACTTGCCAAATAGCACTAATCCTTATTCTGGGAGGTTTATTAATTATTACATGAGCGGAAAAAAGCAAGGTGAAGGGATTTTATTCAATGGAAGATTGAAGGGAAAGAGGAAAATGTATTATCAGAATGGGAATATTTTATCTGACCTTGAATATGAAAATGGAATTTCCAATGGATCTGAAAAAAGTTTCTATGAAGACGGAAAATTAAAAGAGGAAGGTGTTACAAAAAATCAAAAAAAAATTGGTCTTTGGAAATCTTATCATCCAAATGGACAAATTAAAAAACTAGCCGATCATAATGAAAATGGTATGTTGCACGGTGAATCTATCTCATATTATTCAACTGGTAAAATCAAATCTTCATTTAAATATCAAGAAGGAAAATATATAAAAGATAAAAACTTTGAAAAGTTTTATAAACTTTATAACGAGGGACAAGATTATTATAAACAAGGATCTTTCAAACCGGCAATAAAAAAATATACGAAATGTATTGAATTAGACGCATTTTCTGCCGACGCTTATTTCGCTCGTGGAACAGCAAGACTTAACCAATTTCAATACGAGGCCGCTAAAAGTGATTTTGATAAAATTCTAGAAATTGAGCCTTACTTCACTAATGCCTATGCGAACAGAGCATTTGTTACAATAAGAAAGTACGAATATGCTAATAGTCGTGATATTAAGGGATTTGAAGGTGTAAAAATCATGTCTTCAAAAAAAGCTGTAATTCCTGAAAAGGAAAAAGTGATTGTTTGTAAAGATTTAAACAAGGCGGTTTCTCTAGGTGACAATAGCTGGATGACCCTAGACGCTTTGAAAAATAATTGTAAAAAATAAACCTGTTACTAACAGCGTTTAAAATTAATTCGAATGAATTAACTTGCCAATACGTCGGAAAATCCTAACTGATTTTCCTTAACTAACAATACACAAGACCGAAAGCGAAACATTAAAAAATCATCAACCTTCACCTTTCAACAAAAACAAGTATATTAGTAAAAAATTTATTTTATTAAATGAACGGACAATTAGATGCGCTAAAAATTAACTTTGATGAAAGCGGTTTGTGGGCGCTCAATATTACCTTAGCAATTATAATGTTTGGAGTTGCACT
>CALIIP010000079.1 GCA_938018045.1 uncultured Flavobacteriaceae bacterium | reverse complement strand
CATACTTTTCAAGTAATTCACTTACTCGATTCAAATTAAATTTTGCTTTTTTAGTGAGTTTTGATTGATTTATTTCAAATGTTATCATAGGAATATTTAATAACATCCTGTTTGAGTCATCAATAACAACCTCTTGGTTTTTTAGTTCAAAAGAAATGTTTTTTGAGCTTAAATCTGTAGCTTCTAATTTTGTAACTCCAGCCGAAAAGCCATCAAGATATGCAACCAATCGATATTCAACATTTTGTTCTAATTCCAACTCATAATGACCAAATTCGTCAGACAAACTATAGCCAAATTCATAGAATTTTACATTGTTTATTATTGAAGTTTGTAAAGTTTTTGCTCCTTCAGTTTCGCTTGAAGAAGTGTTGTTTTCAAAATCTTTTAAATAAGCAACAATTTGTACATTGGTTAGGAATTCTTTAGTGATAATGTCACTAGTGTTCCCTGAAATTGTTACGCTTTTTGTAAGAGTTTTACTTACATTATTTTGTTGTTGTGCATAAATTGTTGCCGAAGCAAATAAAACTGCGAATAGTATTTTTTTCATCATTGTATGGGGTTTAATGAATGATTAATTAATAAAAAATAAATTCTTATGAGGTCTGGGGACGTCTGAGAATAGACGCAATATACAAGAAAAAATGAATTTTCATAATTATTTTGTGACTTTTTAAAAATGTAAGTGTCATAATAAGTGGTTAGTATAGGAAATCTTCTTGATTTATTGCCCTCAATAATCAGCAGGAAGAGTCTTCATTTTAATGAAGTGAAAATTAAGCGTCCGTTTTTATAAACGGACGCTTTCCTTATTTTAACTTAAATAACTTTCTAATTTTTCAGGACCTTCAAGTACAGTTTTAATAATTTCAGTACTACCATCTTCTTTTGTCACTGTATGCCATTTTACAAGAGAAATTTCTAAGTTTTCAATCTCTATACCAGTTATTGCTTTTGGATGCACACAACTACCATCATTAAAGTAAGGAGGCTCTGTTGGTTCTGGAAATCTGGGGCGATGTGTATGGCCAGCAATTACCATTTGATTATTATTGTTAAGAATCCACTTTTTAATTCTTCGCTCTACTTTTATCAATTCTTTATAATTTTTTGCAGGACTTGTTGGATCTTTAATTCCAAATCTTTTTTGTAATGGTTGCCAAAAATAACGCACCAAAAATCGACTAAATTTCCATAAAACATAATTAAAAAAATCTGCTTGATGGCCATGAATTAATAGAATATTTTTTTTAAAACCATCTATACTTATAGTAATGCTCTCATGAAAAGTTAAATCTTTAAACAACACCATTTCAATATTTGTGACCGAATCTATATAGGATCCTAAAAGCCTTTTTACTATTGTAGGACTTCGGTATGACATATCATGATTCCCATATAACATATAAAGACGATTCTTATCGTGAAATTTTTTTAACAGTATATAAATTTTCTTATGTGCATCAAAAATTGTTTTGAAATCTCTATTTTCCCACAATTCATCACCGTCTCCTAATTCAAAATATGTAAAATTTTCTTCATAATAGTGATGTAACGCATAAGAATAAACCAACTTGTTTTGAGAAAAATCATCAGCATAACTATTATCTCCACGGTGACAATCACTAAAAAAAATTAGTTTTGAATCCTTCTTTATTTTTACATTTAATGCTTTTTTATAAGCATTTGTAATAATGTATTGCACCATAAATATTTAAATAAAAAACAAAGATAACCATTCTGTTTAGAAAACGACTATATGTCTTAAAGCACATAATTGTATATAAATCAGATCAATAAATATAATAAAGTGATAATTTTTTTATAGCAACATGTGATAATGGCAATTAGTTTACCAATTCGTGACGATCGTAGACAAAAGTTTACAATTCACTAATAATCATATAAAAAAAAGAAAAAAACAGAAAAGATTATTTATCTTTGTTTACGAATTAGAATATTTCCCTAAAAAAAATGCTTAACAGTTCCAAAAGGAATGAATATTTCTTGTGGTATAAATAAGAATTTTTATAAAAGCAATAAATTTTACTCGATAAAATTAAAATGAAGGAAATATATAATTTAAATAAAATTTTTGAATCATATAATGATTTTAATACTTCTGAAGGAATTGATTTTGAAAAATATAAAATTTTTTTAAATCAATATGTAGAAATTAATAAGCCAGATTTTGTTGCCCTAATTAATGTAAATAGTCCAGAAGCTATATTACATGAGCGCAATTACACTTTAGACTTAAACAACTCAGAAGAAGGCGGTTTAGCAGAAATTATTAAGGCTGTAGATAAAGATCAGATTGATAAAATTCTTGTTGCCGATAGGCAGTGTATGAGTTTTGTAGATTCTAATAAGTTATCAGACGCTTCTATATTATTTCAGATGCGATATAATGTAACATTGCAAAAAGAAAATCCAAGAACTTTTATAAGAAATATAACTTTTGTCAGAAATAGTGATATGACTTCTGAGCCTGTTTTGTTAATCTCAATTTTTGATGTAACAGAAATGGTAGGAATTAAGAAACACCCTTTTTTAGATATAAAATATTTTCATACAAGTTCAAATGAAGACAATATTTCTGATAAAGTTTCAATTTTAAAGGAGAAAATGAATGACATGTTACATGATGATTTGAAACTTACAAAAAGAGAAAGCGAAATTTTAAAATTGATATCTAAAGGAATAACAAGTAATCAAATCGCTCAAAAGTTATTTATTTCTATAGCTACTGTAAATACACATCGTCAGAATTTAATTAAGAAATTCAAAGTAAAAAACACCTCTGCACTCATACACATGGTATAAAATACTGATTAATCAGTATAAAGCATTAAATTTTAAATTTATTAACACCTAAAACTTTAATTATAAGAGTTTTAAGTTATTTTTTTTTTTTTTCATTAATTACAAATTTTAGAGAATGCATTCCCATTTATAACGAAAACACGTCTGTTTGTTAATTTATTTCATTTGTTAATAAATAATTCATTATTTTTGTCGAAATTATAAATTGAGTACGTATTGATTTTAATTGAAAAACCTTTCCCTAATTACCCTAATTGCTGTTGAAATATTTTTTTGAGAATACAATTGTCTAAAGTTATTAACAAATTATGTGTTACTTAGATGGTTTAAAACTGGTGAAATTATTAGTCGGTGTTAGAATTTTGGATGTAAGCATTTTTTGTTAAAGAAATGTTAATTAATATAGGATTATTAAATAGAGTGCTTTTTTAAATATTAAAAAATATGAAAAACGACTTTTCCCCATTAATAAACTTAAACAAAGCAGTAATGCTTGTGTTTGTTTTTTTAATTTCACTTCAAGGTTTTTCTCAAAATCCTGGTGATCCTGCAAACTTTGATATCCGTGGTAATGTCTATTCTGGTACACCTACTTCAGGTGTAGATGACTGGTTTCAAGGAGCTACAGGTTTTGGGCTTATTGATGAGTCTAATACTACTACCTATGCAGGATATCTTACAACACTTTCAAATACACCATTTCTTGTAGGTCCAGCCTTTACACCTTATACTTTACAAAATGGGGTTATTAATTACGATGCTATTTATGCAAGAGATTATATAGATTTAGGAAATTCAGGTCAAGGTGTAGATCAAACTGCATTTACAACTGGTGCCTCTAAAAATGGTTCAAATCCAAGTACTTCATGGGTAGTTACAACTACTACTGTTCCAGCATCGAATGACATAGTTGATGCTTATGCGCATGTGCGTCGAAATGGTACAAGTTCAACAAGCGATATGTGGTTGGATATGGCGGTATCTACATATCAAACTACAGGTAATAGGTATTTTGATTTTGAACTATATAAAAGTGAAATTGCTGTTTCAGGGTCTGGGTTTACAAATTCAGGAACCGATGAAGGTCATACGGCTTGGGTTCTTAATTCTAGCGGTGCTATAGTCTCTACAGGAGACGTTATTGTAGGTTTTGCAATTAATAATGAAAATGTCACTGGAATTGAATTTAGAATTTGGACATCTCGAAGTAATTTTAATACTATAACCCCAACAGGTTTCACTTGGGGTCCTGATTTTGATGGTGATTCCAACTCATCTATTTATGGTTATGCTAGTGTAGTAATTAGTTCAGGTGATCTTTTTTCATCAGGACATGCAGCTGATACACCAGCTCCTCCTTGGGGTACTTTAACTGATGGTAATGACGTAGCTTCGAGCACATACTATCAAGGTAGTTTAGCAGAAGTGGGTCTTAACTTAACAGCGTTGGGTATTGACCCTTCTTTGGCATCTGGAGGAAATGCA
>CALIIP010000078.1 GCA_938018045.1 uncultured Flavobacteriaceae bacterium | reverse complement strand
AACTCGTTTATATAAATGTAAAACACATCGTTATACATCTTAATTGTATGCTAAACGTTGTATCAATACATCTTTAGTTATTCAAATATATATAAATTATTTGTTCATATAGTAAAATCATCAAATGGATTTTTAATCTTAGCCAAACTTGTAGTACTTACATGCGTATAAATCATTGTTGTTTTTGGACTGTTGTGACCCAATAACTCTTGAATAAACCGAATATCTGTACCATTTTCTAGTAAATGCGTTGCATAACTATGTCGCAAAGTATGCAAAGTTACATGCTTTGTAATATCAGTAAAAATTAAAGCCCTTTTTAATACTTGTCGTGCACTTACAGCACTATATTGAGGTGAAAATTGTCCTTCAAAAACATATAATTTTGGCTTGTATTGAAACAAATATTTTTCTAATAAATCAAGCATTGTAGGTGAAACAGGTATATATCTGTCTTTTCTACCTTTACCAGATTTTACATGCAATAATTGTCTTTTAAAATCTATTGAAGTAGTTTTTAAACTTAAGGCTTCGCCAATTCGTAATCCGCAGGAATAAAGCAAACAAAGTAATGTCTTATGTTTCATATTCTTCACAGAAAATAGAATTGATTTTACTTCTTCTAAACTCAGAACTTCAGGCAATCGTTTATCTTTTTTTGGTCTGTCTAACTTGTCTAAATCTAACACCGAATTATTGGTGTAGCCATAAAATAATTTAATAGCATTCACCAATTGATTTTGAAAAGTATAGGAATAATTGTTTTTTAAAATATAATTGGTATTAAAACTTTCAATATCGTCTTTTGTAATAAATGCAATTTCTTTATCAGCATGAAAACGAAAGAAAAGTTCTATCATAGATGCATACGTTTTTATCGTATTATCGCTATATCTTTTTTGAAGCATCCACTTTTTAAATTTACTTAAATGCTCTTTAAACTTAGATTTTAGCGGATCTAGTTTTTTGGTTTCATTAATTTTTTTGACCAACGCAGAATAATCAACAGCATACGTATTCTCTTTAAGATAACTATAAAGTTTGTTTGTGATTTCTTTTGAAAACGGAACGTAAAACGTTTTATGTGTAGCGCTCCATCTTACTGAAGGAAATTTTTTGACATATTCTTTTATTGCATCATCATATACAAATCCAATTTTTATTTGCTGATTTTTTTGATGCGTAAACAGTGATAAAGTAATTTTTTTCATAGCATTTCAAAAATACTATTTTTTTCTAACTTATAAAATCAAACAGTTATTGAACTTATAATACTTAATAAGAGTCAAATCAGTGCCTACTATTATTTTTATTAAATTCAAATTCATACTTTTACTCAGTTAAAATTTTAAAGTCAGATGCCAAGTAAATATCAATTTAACGAAGTAGTAAATCGTGAAGGAACCAACGCCATGTCTTATGAAGGTTATCGAGGGTACCTTTTTGAGCCAGATGAAAACCTTAAAGGAAAATATCTAGAAAAAGATTTTATTAAAATGTGGGTTGCAGATATGGAATTTGCTATTGCGCCAGAAATAATTAGCGCAATGAAAAAGCGATTAGAGCATCCATTATTAGGTTATTCTATGGTCGCAGATCCAACGTATTCTTTAGTGTTTCAAAACTGGTGTTTAGATCGTTATAATTGGAAGTTTGACACAAGGCATTTAGTATTTGCAAAAGGTATAATTCCTGCCTTGTATGATTTGATAGGTCAAATGTGTAAGTCAGATGAAAAAGTATTGATTGTTACACCTTCATATGCGTTTTTTAAGCACGGTACAGATTTTAATAACGTTGAGTTAGTCTGTTCAGATTTGATAGAAGAAAATGGCGATTTTAGAATAGATATGGATGATATCAAAGAGAAAACAGCTGATCAGAAATGTGTGCTAGCCATATTTTGTAGTCCACATAATCCTACTGGTAAATTATGGTCTGAAAAAGAATTACTTGAGTTTGGAAAAGTATGTTTAGAAAACGGTCTGACAATTATTTCTGATGAAATTCATTGTGATTTGTTGCGCAATGATAAAACCTTTACACCTATGGCGCGCCTTTTTCCAAAGAGTGATAAGATAATCACATGTATGGCTCCAAGTAAAACATTTAATCTTGCCGGAAATTTGTTTGCCAATATTATCATTCCAAATGATGAAATGAGAAAAAGGTATAATGAGAATTACTTGCCTGTAGAAAATCCGTTAAGTATTGTTGCGGCTCAAGCAGCATATTCAGAAGGAAATGCTTGGCTTACTGAGTTGAAAGATTATTTAGATGTTAATTTTAAGTATTTGAAAGAACAATTAAATAAGCATTTACCACACGCAAAATTTACAATACCAGAAGCAACATATTTGGCTTGGGTTGATGTTAGTTTTTATTTCGCAGACAATGAAAATCTCACCTTATTTTTTGCCCGAAATGCAGGTGTTTTATTAGAAGGCGGAAATATGTTTGTAACCAACGCAGATGGTTATATACGATTAAATCTTGCTTGCCCAAAAGTAATCTTAGAAGAAGGCTTGCGTAGAATCATAAAAGCGATTAAAGAGGAATAATTTTATTGAGGTTGTTGTGCTTAATTTTAAAAAAGTTTAAATAACTACCATTATTTTCGGATTATTCTTTTTAAAAGTTTTGAATTTCATTTTCAAATTAGAAGAGAAATTATTCTGTTCTATGCATATCATTTGAAGGTTAGTTGAATTATTCATCCAGTTTAAGATTTCATTTCCACCTATATCACCAATTCCACAACCAACTAATCCAATTTCATTTACAGAGAAGTCTAAATTTTTTGCTATAGTAGTTGCTCCTTCATCTCCAATTAAATTGTTGTAACTAAAACTTATAGATTTGATTGTAAAATGATTTATATTTTTTTCTTGTTTTAGAATATTAGTAATAGCAATAATGTCAATAGGCTTTAAACCAAATTTTCTAAAATTTAGATTTTTTACTAGAGATGTATCGCTCTCAATGTATTTTTTTATTTTTTTAAGTGTTGATATATCCATTTTATTGACGCCTTATTTTTTCTGCAGCTATATTTCCAGAATAAACTGCACCTTCCATATATCCAGGAAATTTTAAAGCAGTTTCGGAACTAGAAATTAATAATTTATTATTAAAAAATGAACTATTAAAAATAGGGTTCCCATTATTTTGATGTGGGAAAAGAAAAGTTTCAGAAGTTTCAAATGTGTTGTTTTCTTCGCTCCAGATACATTCCTCATAATCAGTATAATCTTCAATTTTTGATCCAAAAACATTTTTTAATTGAGTTATAACACCATTTTGTCTTTGAGCAGACGTGAGATTTTTAAAAGATGAATTTATAAACCCACAAAGTGCATATTTAGATCTTTCGTGATTGCAATGGTCATAAAGTTCTGTAATTGGTCCTGTATTGCTATATAAAGTTCCAGGTATATTTTCTTGTTCCCAAAAAGGCTGCTTAAAAGTCAGAGCAATCTTAATAGAGTCTTCCATCCAAGTATGTGTTTGCTTAGCAACATTAATCAAATCATTTGGTAATTGAGGCTCAAACACAATTTTTGAAGCCCATAATTTAGGCGGAATCGCTAAAATAATTTTAGTGCCTACAAAGGTTTCATTTGCAATTACTTTAACAGAATTTTCAGTGAATTTAATTGCTCTTACAGATTGATTTAATAAAACATCATTAGGATCTAATTTATTAAACAGTGTGTTTATTAGGTTTGATGTACCACCAGAAATTCTATAACTATTTGATTGACTAGGAATTTCTATTAGTTGTGCTGGAGAATTAATATTAGATTGATAAAACACTTTGTTGGTCATATGTTGCTCAAAATATTCAATCTTTAATTCTTCTAAGAGCGCAATCATATGCCTATGTTGATTGGTAAACCAAGTAGCTCCCATTTCAATAGGAGTATTGTTTGTTGTATTAACAGTATTTATTCTACCACCAATTCTATTTCGAGCTTCTAAAATTTTAAAAGGAATACCTTCTTTCTTTAAACGGTAACCAGTTAAAAGGCCAGATAATCCAGCACCAATTATTAATATCATTTTGTAAAAATATAGAAGTTGAAGTAAAACTATCTCACTTCATTGATTATTGTTTAACTAGATATGGTTTATTACTATCAAGATCCTAATAAAATAATTTCCTTTAATTCTTCTTCCAAAAATAAGGAGTCAAAAGTATTAAAACTGTAAATAATTCTAAACGACCAATCAACATTAAAAATGTACAAAACCATTTTGCAGCATTTGATAAATGTGCGTAATTATCTACAGGTGATAAACTCCCAATTGCTGGCCCAATATTACCTAAAGAAGATGCTGCAGCACCAATCGCAGAAACAAAATCTAATCCTAAAAATGTAAGAATAATAGCACTCATAATAAAGATAAGCATATATAGTACAAAGAACGAAAGAATATTGAAAATAATACTTTGATGCACTGCTTTACCGCCATAACGTACAGGGATTATTGCACTAGGATGTAATAATTTTTTAAGTTCAAGTAAACTACTTTTTATCATCATAATATGACGTACAATCTTAACTCCACCACTTGTAGATCCTGCAGAACCACCAATAAAAAACAGTGAGAAAATAATCATGGTTGCAAAAGAATTCCACATGGTAAAATCTGCAGTTACAAAGCCTGTTGTTGTGAGTATTGCAATAACCTGAAAGCCTGCATGTCTAAATGCACTTTCTTTTTCTCCCCAAGGCATAGGGTGATTTACAGTTGTTTGTAAAGCAGGATCTTGAAATTGTACAATTAATAATGTGATCACAATAACAAGTCCTATTGCACCAAAAAAGTACCATTTAAACTCTTCGTTTTTAAGAATTCGCTGCCATTTACCTTTAAATACAAAATAGGTTATCATAAAGTTTGTACCAGCAATAAACATAAATAGCGTTATAATATATTGTACCATTGGCATTCCGTTCCAGTATGCAATACTTGCGTTTTTGGTCGAGAATCCTCCAGTACTTAAAGTTGCCATTGCATGATTAATGGCATCAAACCATCCCATTCCAGTAATTCTAAGTAATAAAAATTCTGTAATTGTAAGTGAAAAATAAATCAACCAAAGACGTTTTGCAGTTTCGGTAATTCTTGGATGCATTTTATCTGCCGATGGTCCTGGCGCTTCTGCCATAAAGAGTTGCATGCCGCCAATCCCTAAAAGAGGTAAAATAGCAATCGTCAAAACGATAATTCCCATTCCGCCAATCCAATGTGTTGCACTCCTCCAAAAAAGTATTCCTTTAGGAATCGATTCTATATCTGTAAGAATAGATGCTCCAGTTGTTGAATATCCTGAAATTGTTTCAAAAAATGCATTGGTAAATTCTGGAATTGCTCCAGACAAAATATAGGGTAAACTTCCTGTTAAAGATAGTATTAGCCATCCGAAGGTAACAATAATATATCCTTCTTTTTTTTGTAGATTCTTTTCTGCATCTCTATTAAAAAACCACATAAAAAAACCAAGCGCAATTGTTATGAGGCCTGCATAAAGTATTCCCCATTTGGCGTTTTCTTGATGGTAGATACTAAATGGAACAGCAAATAGCATAAAAACACCATTGAGCATAGAAGTAAGCCCAAGAAAACTAATAATGATTTGATAATTTAAGTTTTTCATGTTATTGAAGTCTATTTGAATAATTCTTCAACATCATTGATAGATTCTGGCAAGCAAAAAACTACTGCTTTATCTCCTGCTATAATTTGAAAATCACCAAAGGTCATGTATGCTTTACCATTTCTTATAACACCACCAAAGACAGCATTTCTTGTTAATTTAATTTCCTTTACTGGTTTTTGTGTTACTTTAGAATTAGGTTTTACATTAAATTCTAAAACTTCAGCATCTACATGTTTCAAGTTTGCAATTGCAAGAACATCACCTCTTCTTACGTGCTTAAAAATTTCACTTGCAGCCAATAATTTTTTATTGATAAGTGTGTCAATTCCTATATTTTGAGAAATATTGATATAATCCATATTCTCAACCAAAGCAATCGTTTTTTTAACGCCTTTAGATTTTGCAACAAGACAAGACATAATATTGGTTTCTGTATTGCCAGTAACCGCAATAAAGGCATCCATTTCCCTAATATTTTCTTCTTCTAATAGTTCTAGACTTCTACCATCACCATGAATTACTAGTGCATTCCCTAATTTCTCTGCAAGATTGAACGCCTTTTTTTTATTTTTCTCGATGAGTTTTACTCTAAATTTTTCTTGACATAATTTACGAGCAGATTTTTCTCCAATTTTACTTCCGCCAAGAATCATAACATCATTAATCTCAAAATTTTCAATACCTGTAAGTGTATGGATCTTAGAAAGACTTTCACTCGGACAAGAAAAATAAACTTCATCTCCTAATTCAAAAGTAGTATCACCACGAGGAATAATTGTTTGTGAGTTATCTTCATGTTTTACTGCAATCGTTATAAAATCTATATCAGAAAATTTATTTTTAGTTTGCTTTACCGTATAGTTTATAATTGGTGATTTATTATTTAATGTACTTCCAACGATATTTAACGCGCCATCTTCAAAGTTGATTGAATCATTGAATGTTGATTGATGTAGTAACATTGTAATCTCTTCGGCAGCCAATTCTTCTGGAGAAATGGCATAATCTAATCCTAACTCTTTAAAATCAATTTCAGAATTTTTAATAAATTCAGGATTGTTAATTCGAGCAATAGTCTTTTTTGCTCCTAACTTTTTTCCTATAACTGCAATCGTAAAATTGGTATTCTGAGAATCAGTAACAGCTATCAATAAATCTGTTTTTGAAATGCCAAGATTTTGTAAAACTTGAATAGAAGTTGCGTCACCTTTGGTCGTAATTACATCAAGGTGAGAGTCTAAATAGTTTAGTTTCTCTGTATCTAAATCAATAACATAAATGTCTTGAGATTCGTAAGATAGTAGTTTTGCAAGGTGAAATCCAACATCTCCAGCACCAGCAATAATAATTTTCATGTGTTTAATATTTATTGTTTTCTAAAGGTCACATGCTGTTCGCTATGAATCATTTATCTTGGATAATAAATTTTTAGCATGCTCGTTTCATAAGTATGAATATTTAATACAAATATATTAACTTATCTTTGATAAAAAAAGAGATTCTATGAATGATAAAAAGGCTTCATTTTCAATTAAAAATTGGAAAGAAGATGATAGGCCTAGAGAGAAACTAATAAATAAAGGCAAATCGATACTCTCTGATACAGAATTGATTGCTATTTTGATTGGTTCTGGAAATAGAAGTGAGAGTGCAGTAGAATTATCTAAACGCATTTTGGCATCTGTAAATAATAATTTGAATGCTTTGGCTAGATTATCTGTTGAGCAATTAATGCAGTTTAAAGGTATAGGTGAGGCAAAAGCAGTGAGTATTATTACTGCTTTAGAAATTGGAAGAAGAAGACGATTAGAAGAAGCGCTTGAACAACCGAAAATCACAAGTAGTAAAGGTGTTTTTGAAATTATGCAACCAATTATTGGAGATCTACAACATGAAGAGTTTTGGGTTTTATATCTTAATAATTCAAATAAAATTATTCATAAATCTCAGGTAAGTAAAGGCGGAATTACAAGTACTTTGGTTGATAGTCGTTTGGTTTTTAAAAAAGCGATGGAAATCTCTGCTGTTGGAATAATTCTAGCTCATAATCATCCTTCAGGAACTTTAAAGCCTAGTGAATCTGACAAAAAATTAACTCAGAAAATCAAAACTGCAGGAGAAACATTGGATATAAAAATTTTGGACCATCTGATAATAACCGAAAAAGCGTATTTTAGCTTTGCAGACTCAAACATGCTATAGTATTGATACTCGTTTACACACATAAAATTACTCCAAGACTTACTTACATTTTTAAGCATTTTTTTATTAGAATATTAAAAGTTCCTGTAAGTTTCACAACAACTGTTGATGAGTTTGTGGCTCATAATGGCCCTAAAATGACGTACGCTAAGTCATCTCTTGGAAACGAGTTTTTTGTGCGTAGCAATGATTTATTGTTTCAGCAAGGTGTTGATGATATAGATATTAATATTTCTAAATGGGACAATGTCACTTGTTTTTTTAAAGCAGGAGAATCATCAACAATTCCGTTTGATATATTTGCTGCAAGTTTTTATTTAATGAGTAGATATGAAGAATATTTACCTTATGTGCAAGATGAAAATGAACGATTTCCAGCTACAGAGAGCTTGGCGTATAAGTATAAGTTTCTAGACAAACCTTTAATTGATATTTGGGCATATAAATTTTTAGAATCTCTAAAAGAAAAATTTCCAGATTATGATTATAAAAAACGGGAATTTGAGTTTATTTCTACTATAAATGTTAATCGCGTATATGCCTATAAACAGAAAGGTATTTTAAGAAATTTTGGAGGCTTTTTTAGCGATATAATTAGACTTAGATTCGATAAAGCAATAGAAAGAATATTAGTTTTATTAAATTTCAGAAAAGATCCTTTTGATACGTATGACACTATTTTGGAAGTTTCAAAAGAGCATAAAATAAAAACGATTTTTTTCTTTTCAATAGGTGATTATACAACTTATGACACCAATGTTTCTTCTTCTAATACAAAGTACCAATCGCTTATAAAATCTATTGCAGATTATGTAGATGTTGGTCTTCAACCGTCTTATTTTACAATGAACAGTCCAAGTAAATTAAAGAAAGAGAAAAAGCGATTGGAAGCAATCGTAAACAAACCGATACTAAAGTCAAGACAGCATCTTTTGCGTTTAAAATTGCCAGAAACCTATCAAAACTTAATAGATTTAGATGTTGCAGAAGATTATTCTATGGGATATGTTAGTCATTATGGTTTTAGAGCGAGTACTTGTACGCCATTTTATTTTTATGATTTAGATTTTGAAATTCAGACACCATTAAAAATATTCCCTTTTGCAGTTATGGATACTACATTGAATGATTATCTGAATTATGTTCCCGCTGTTGCTAAATCTAAAATAAATATATTAAAAAAAGAAGTTAAGAATGTAAATGGTACTTTTATTGTGTTATTTAATAACAATTCCTTAAGTGAAAATAAGCATTGGAAAGGTTGGCGAAAAGTATATAAAGATGTTATTTCTCAAATATATAATTGATGATAGGATATGTTAAACGATCAGAATTAGATGTAGCGAAATACAATTTGTGTATTGAGAACTCAAAAAACTCCCGTATTTATGCATTTTCTTGGTATTTAGATATTGTTGCTGATAATTGGGATGTCTTAATCTTAAATGATTATGAGGCCGTTATGCCTTTGCCTTGGAGAAGTAAAAACTTTATAAAATATATTTATCCTCCTTGTTGGGCTCAACAATTGGGAGTTTTTTCTGCAAAAACAATTGATAATAAACTAACTCTGAATTTTATAAAAAGTATTCCTAAAAAGTTTAAAAAAATCACACTTAATCTAAATAGTGAAAATCCTATTTCAAATAAAAGAATAATAGATAAGACAAACTATATACTTCCTTTAAACAAACCTTACAGTGAATTATTAATGAACTACAAACAAGTTCGTAGAAGGCATAAAAACAGGTCAAATAGTGAAAAATTTAGTATATCTAAAACAAATATCTCACAAGAAACAATACAACTATTTATAAAAGAAAAGCAAAACATTGTTGATTTGAAAGAATCAGACTATAATAAATTAGAGCAATTAATTGCTTATTTGAATGATAAGAAAAGAGTAACTATTCTTACCGTTAAAGATGAAAAAGAGGTATTGCTTGGCGGCGCATTTTTCTTAAAAGATTCAAAAAGATTAACGTATTTGTTTTCTTCAACTTCTAAAGAAGGAAGAGAAAAAAAGGTTATGACATATATTATTGATTCAATGATTGAAGAATATTCTGCTTCTCATCTGATTTTAGATTTTGAAGGCTCTGTTGTTCCTGGAATTGCTTTCTTTTTTAAGAGTTTTGGAGCAGAAAAAGAAATGTATTTTAATTATCAGAAGAGGTTGTTTTTCTAAAAAAATAGCAGAAAAATAACAATGTTAAAATTCCAGTAAACCACATCAATATTGCAGATGTTGTTGCAGCTCCAAAGATCCCATATATTGGAATAAGTTGATTATTTAATAACACATTCAATACTACAGCAATTGAAGTTATTACAAAATTAATGTGAGCTTTTCCGATTGATGATAACAAGTTCCCGAAGATTCCACGTAACATTAAAACACCAGAAATTCCAATGGTTAAAACTAGCATTGATGAATTATATTTTATGTATTCAGGATCAAAAAACGATAAAATTTTAGATCCAAAAAGGTAAATAAATAGGACACAACCTAAACTGATAATTGTGAATAGCTGAATGTAATTTTTAATATATTTTTTGATATAAGCTTTGTCATTTATTTTTTCAGTAAAATCTACAAAATCAGTAATAATAACGACTTGTGATAAGAATAATAAACTAACAGGAATTATTGAAACATATTTAAATGCAGTTACCGATTCCATATTTAAAATATTTCCTATCAAAATAAAATCAATTGCAATAAGTAATTGTGAAGTAACATTTGATAAACTTGCAAAGAATCCATAACGCCAAAATGAAAAGTCAATTAGACTTAGTTTTGTGTATTTATTCCAGTTAATTTTCAGCTTATTGATAAAAATAAGTGTTGTAATTATTGGTGCAATAATTATTGCTAAAGCATAACCCAATTCCTGAAAATAATAACTTAATATACAAACGAGAATAACCAATAATATATTATAAGTTAATTCTGAGAACGAGTATAACTTGTTGTTTTTATGTAGTCTGAATTGAATTTTAATCAATTCGAAAATGTAATGAGTTATGATTGCTGATGACAATAATATCAAGTAAAATCGAGTCTCTTTTACTTCAAAGTCAATAATAAAAGATACCGAAATTATGATAGCAACAAGAACAAGACTTACGAGAATACCTTTTTTAAAAGTGTATATAAAAAGATTGTTTTTCTCTTCAGTAGACTTTAAAAGAGCTGCATATCTTATCAATCCTTGATGAAGTCCAAAACCAGCAATAGGTATGATAAAAGAAATAATTTGAAATGCATAAATAACAATTCCTAGTTCTTTATTTGGAATAAGTTTTAGTGCGATCCAAGAAGCAAAAAAGGAAAGTAATCTTGCTGAAATAGTAGCAGAAAAGACATAACTACCTGCTCTATTAAAAAAGTTTTTTATGAACTGTTTAATTTCTTTCAAACGGATAAACTTTTGTTATATAAATTTGAGTATTGAGTACTGATAGCATCAATGCTAAAATTATTTGTTGCGTATAAATGCATTTTATTTTTATCAATTTTCAATTTTGATTCGTAGATATTTAAAATATTTTTTTCAAGTACCTTTTCATCCTTTGGCTCTATAAGATATCCAAAATCCTTTGGAAAATATTCACTAATTCCTCCAACATTTGTTGAGATTACGGGTACACCACACGCAAACGCTTCTAAAATTACACATGGCAAGTTTTCATAATTACTAAACAGAACAAAAACACTAGAATTTTTTAAATATTCAGCAACTTTATTACTTGGAATTTGATCTATAATTGAAATGTTTTTGATGTTCAAATTTTCGATAAGTGTTTTATATTTTTTTGAATTATCACCAATTAAATTAAAATGTAGTTGTGGGATTTTGAGTTGTAATGCACTAATAACGTTTAAAATTCCTTTTACATTTTTATGCTCATTTCCCATATGAGAAACATGAGTGACTGTAAAGTTTTTTGTTTTTGTAGGTGATAAATTAAAATGCGATATGTCAACAACATTTGGAACAGGAGAATAATTTCCTTTTAAGTCAAAATCTAACATTGATTTTTTTAAATTTTCACTTACAGGGCATACAAATGCAGCGTTTTTTATGATTTGTTTAGTTAATAGTTTCTCTATAAGACCAATCGATTTATTTCTTGGATATTGATATCCAGTCCAATGTTCTGTAATAATATAAGGTTTTCTCCAAATTTTTTTTAGATACAACGCAATTAACCCTTTAGGAAAAGTAATATTTAAGTGAACCATATCAAAATGGCCAATTTTTTTTATTTCTGATATATAAGTTTTGAAGAAATAATAAAGTTTTATGATTCTATTTTTCTTTGGAATATAGACAATAATAGTTTTTACGTTATTTATTATCGATTCATTAAATTCAATAGTTTTAATTTTTTCATCCGTAATAACTTGAATCAAAGTAACTTGATGTTCTGTTGCGACTGCCTCAGCGTGTTTTTGTACAAAATCACCATTAGTTGGTAAGACTCTCGAAGGATACCAACTACTTAAAAAAAGAATATGAAGTTTTTTACTCAAGAATTTTTATTTGTTCAAATATAATACAAATTTGAAACCAATCGTTTTGAAATTGTAATTATAGCAGTATTTTTAGCCAATGAACGTGAAACACATTTTTTTTGATTTAGATCATACACTTTGGGATTTTGAAACAAATTCTTCTAAAACTTTTGAGAAGATATTTAAGTATAATAATGTAGATGCTAATATTTTAGTTTTCTTAAATTATTATAAACCAATAAATTTCGAGTATTGGAGACTTTATAGAAATGAAAAAATATCAAAAGAAAAGTTAAGGTATGGTAGATTAAAAGACACTTTTGATAAAATGAATTATAATATTTCTGATGATCTGATTGATATCTTATCAGAAGAGTATATTTCAGTTTTACCAATGTTTAATTCACTTTTTGAAGGTACACATGAGCTATTACATTATTTAAAACCAAAATATCAATTACATATTATTACCAATGGTTTTTGTGAAATACAGGCAGATAAATTGAGAAATTCTAAGATCGACACTTATTTTGATAAGGTTATAACTTCAGATAGTGTAGGAGTGAAGAAGCCAAATCCAAGGATTTTCGAATATGCTTTAAAAGTTGCAAAAGCTACAAAGAAAGAAAGCCTTATGATTGGTGATAGTTGGGAAGCAGATATTATGGGCGCAAAAAACTTCGGAATCCAACCAATTTATTGTAATTTTGATAATCAATCTGTTGATCCTTCGATTATAAGTATTAATGAACTGTTGGAGTTAAAAAATCTTCTTTAAAAATTATCAAATGTCAAAAATAAAAATTTTATCAATATTCTTTTTCTTTAGTTCATTTGTGATGTTTTCTCAAGAGAGTTTAAACGATTATAAATATATAATAGTACCTAGTCAATACGATTTTCAAAAATCTGAAGATGCTTATCAACTTAACTCTTTGACAAAATTTCTCTTTAATAAAGCAGGATTTACAGCAGTTTTAAGTACCGATAATTTTCCAAACGATCTAGCAAATAATAGATGTAAAGCACTTACAGCAAAATTAAATAAACAATCATCAATGTTTATTACCAAAATGAATTTTGATTTTATAGATTGTAATAATACTGTCATATTTTCTTCAAAAGAAGGTACTTCTAGAGAGAAAAATTATAAAAAAGCGTATCATGAAGCAATAAGAAAAACTTTTGAAAATATCAATGCACAAAATTATAAGTACAC
>CALIIP010000077.1 GCA_938018045.1 uncultured Flavobacteriaceae bacterium | reverse complement strand
CAGTAAAGCCAGAACTGTAAAATATGCCAAAAATAATGGCGCTGCTAATTCTTCTTGGATGTCAAGAAATATGATTTGGAGTGGATTAGCAATATTGGCATTTATTATATTACACTTTATAGATTTCTGGATTCCAGAATTAAATACAAAATTTATTCAAGGTGACATGTCTGGTTTATTAGCAGATGGTGAAGGTTATCGCTATTTTGAAGAATTACAGCATAAATTTCATAGTCATATAAGAACCATCGCTTATGTCATAGCATTTGTGTTTTTATCATTGCACTTATTACACGGTTTCAATTCAGCATTTCAATCAGTTGGAGCAAATAATAAATATACAAACGGATTGAAAAAATTTGGAAAAGCCTACGCTATCTTAATTCCATTAGGATTTATTTTCATTGCACTTTTTCATCACCTTAAATACGTATTATCATAGTTATGGGAACGTTAGACTCAAGAGTACCGAAAGGAGATTCACTTTCAGATAAGTGGTCAAATTATAAAGAACATATCAACCTTGTAAATCCAGCAAACAAAAGAAACATAGACGTTATTGTTGTTGGTACAGGTCTTGCAGGAGGTTCTGCAGCCGCTACATTAGCAGAATTAGGATACAATGTAAAAGCATTTTGTTATCAAGATTCTCCTCGTAGAGCACATTCAATTGCTGCACAAGGAGGAATAAATGCAGCAAAAAATTACCAAGGAGACGGAGATTCAAACTACAGATTATTTTATGATACTGTAAAAGGTGGAGATTATCGTTCTAGAGAAGCAAACGTTCACCGTTTGGCTGAAGTTTCAGGAAATATTATTGATCAATGTGTGGCTCAAGGTGTTCCGTTTGCAAGAGACTATGGAGGATTACTTGACAACCGTTCATTTGGTGGTGTTTTAGTTTCTAGAACTTTTTATGCTAAAGGACAAACAGGACAACAACTATTATTAGGAGCATATTCAGCAATGAACAGACAGATTGCACGTGGAAAAATAACGATGCACAATCGTCATGAAATGTTGGATGTTGTAAAAGTTGATGGTAAAGCAAGAGGAATTATTGCTCGTAACTTAATCACAGGAGAAATAGAACGCCATTCTGCTCATGCAGTTGTTATTGCTTCAGGAGGATATGGAAATGTATATTTCCTATCTACTAATGCAATGGGATCTAATGCTACTGCAGCATGGAAAATTCATAAAAAAGGAGCATACTTTGCGAATCCTTGTTACACACAGATACATCCAACATGTATTCCAAGAAGTGGTGACTATCAGTCAAAATTAACATTGATGTCTGAATCGTTGCGTAATGATGGAAGAATTTGGGTGCCAAAAAATTTAGATGACGTTAAGGCTATTAGAGATGGTAGTAAAAAACCAACAGACTTATCTCAAGAAGAAAGAGATTATTACTTAGAAAGACGTTACCCTGCATTTGGTAATTTAGTTCCAAGAGATGTTGCTTCAAGAGCAGCAAAAGAACGTTGTGATGCTGGTTATGGTGTAAATGCAACAGGTGAAGCTGTATATTTAGATTTTGCATCTGCAATTGAAAGATACGGTAAGGAACAAGCAAAAATTAATAATATTGATAATCCATCATCTGAAAAAATATACGAACTAGGACAAGCAATCGTTGAAGCAAAATATGGAAATTTATTTCAGATGTACGAGAAAATTGTAGATCAGAATCCATACGAAACACCTATGATGATTTATCCTGCAGTCCACTATACAATGGGAGGCGTTTGGGTTGACTATAACTTAATGACTACAATTCCTGGTTGTTATTGTATTGGAGAAGCAAACTTTTCTGATCATGGTGCAAATAGATTAGGTGCTTCTGCATTGATGCAAGGTCTTGCAGATGGTTACTTTGTTTTACCATATACAATTGGAGATTATTTGGCAGACGATATTCGTACAGGAACTATTTCTACTGAAAGCTCTGAATTTGATGAAGCAGAAAAATCTGTGAAAGAAAAACTAGCCTTTTTTATCAATAATAAAGGAAGTCATTCTGTAGATTATTATCATAAGAAATTAGGGAATATCATGTGGGAGAAATGTGGTATGTCTAGAAATAAAAAAGGGTTAGAAGAAGCTATTCAGGAAATTCAAGAGGTAAGAAAAGATTTTTGGAAGAACGTAAAAGTTCCAGGAAGTTTAAACGAATTTAACCAAGAATTAGAAAAAGCAGGAAGAGTTGCTGATTTTATAGAGTTAGGAGAATTATTTGCAAAAGATGCTTTAGATCGCGAAGAGTCTTGTGGAGGTCATTTTAGAGAAGAACATGTAACCGAAGATGGTGAAGCAAAAAGAGATGATGAAAACTACGCTTATGTTGCTGCTTGGGAATATACAGGAGAACCAAGTGAGGCGATTTTACACAAAGAACAACTAGAATTTAAAGATATTGAGTTGAAAACTCGTTCATATAAATAAGAAGACCAAATGAATTTAACATTAAAAATTTGGCGTCAAAAAGATGCAAACGACAAGGGTAAAATAGTCGAGTATAAAGTAACTGATATTTCTGAACATATGTCATTTCTTGAAATGATGGATGTATTGAATGAGCAATTGGTAAATTCTAGTGATGAGCCTATCGCATTTGATCACGATTGCCGTGAAGGAATTTGCGGAATGTGTTCAATGTATATAAACGGTCAAGCACATGGTCCTGATGGCGGTGTAACTACTTGTCAGTTACATATGCGCTCGTTTAAAGATGGTGATACTATTTATATTGAACCATTTAGAGCAAATGCTTTTCCGGTAATTAAAGATTTAGTTGTTGACAGGAGTGCTTTTGATAGAATTCAACATGCTGGTGGATATATTTCTGTAAATACTTCAGGTAATACCCAAGATGCAAATTCAATTCCTATTGCAAAAGATATTGCAGATGAGGCGATGGACGCTGCAACATGTATTGGATGTGGAGCATGTGTCGCAACATGTAAAAATTCTAGTGCAATGTTATTTGTTTCTGCAAAAGTTTCACAATACGCATTATTACCTCAAGGTCAAGTGGAAGCAACAGACAGAGTTATGAATATGGTGGCTCAAATGGATGCTGAAGGGTTTGGAAATTGTACAAATACTGGTGCTTGTGAAGTTGAATGTCCTAAAGGAATTTCATTAGAAAATATTGCTCGAATGAATAGGGAATATATGAAGGCCACTTCAAAAGGATAATAAATTTATCATTCTAAGTAAAGTAAATAATAAAAATCTCAAATCGATAAAAGATTTGAGATTTTTTGTTTCTTTGAATTAAATATAGATTTCAAAATTGAAGATTCCAATCACATTTTATAAGGAACAACTAAAAAAGCATCAGTTAGGTTCTAAAACGTCCAAAAAGAAATTGATACAACTAAGTATCATTCGTTTTTTGGTGTTCGTAGTTACTGTTTTTAGTGTTTATTTCGCTTTTCAACAGATACAAATTGCTAGCATTATAGGAATAATAGGTTTGGCTATTTTTCTTTTCTTACTAAAGAAATATTCGAAAATTAAATCAGCAAAAAAACTATCAGATGCACTTATCGTTATTAACGAAGATGAAATAAAAATTGCTTCTGGAGAATATTTTGATAATCAACAAGGGTTAGAATTTCAAGACCCAAAACACTATTACAGTTTAGATATAGATTTATTTGGAAGAGGTTCATTCTATCAGTTTATTAATAGGACATCAATAAAAGAAGGTTCTAAAAAGTTGGCAGACGAATTAACTGCTAATTCAATTGAAAATATTGTTTTAAGACAAGAAGCACTAAAAGAATTGGCTTCAATACCAGAATGGAGACAAAATTTCTCTGCAAATGCTAATCTCGTAAATATTGAAACTCCTGCGAATAAAATCATCGATTGGCTAAAAAGATACAATGTCTTTTTACCTAAAATAATGAAATGGCTACCAATAGGTTTCGCAATTGTATCTACAATTCTTTTAGGACTTACATTCGCAAGTATACTATCTCCTTTTCCTGCAATTATTTGGTTATTTATTGGATTATCTATTACTGGAAAATATTTAAAAAAAATATCAGATTTATCTTCAAATTCCGATAAAATAAAAAGCACTTTTAGACAATATTCCGTATTGTTAGAGAAAATAGAAAACAATGTATTTAATTCTGAAATACTAAAAGAAAAACAACAAAAAATAACATCAGAAGGAAAAAAAGCGTCACAAATTTTTAACGAATTTTCAAAATTATTAGATGCATTAGATAGTAGAAACAACATTTTTTTTGCTATTGTAGGAAACGGATTTTTACTTTGGGATTGCAAGCAAAGTTCTAAGATTGAGCAATGGATTCAAGATTACAATCATAAGGTAGAAGATTGGTTTGAAGTCATTTCCTTTTTTGATGCTTATAATTCGTTAGGGAATTTTGTATTCAATCATCCAAACTATATTTTTTCGGAAATAACAAAAAATAAAACGGCAATTAATACCAAAGGTTTGGGTCATCCTTTGTTGAAAGTAGAAAAACGAGTTGACAATGATATAACCATAAATCATGAGCAGTTTTTCATAGTTACTGGCGCAAATATGGCTGGAAAAAGTACTTTTTTAAGAACAGTTTCTTTGCATATTGTTATGGCGAATGTTGGCTTACCAATTTGCGCTAAAGAAAGTATCTATTCACCTGTAAAGTTGATTACAAGTATGCGTACTTCTGATTCATTGACAGACGATAGTTCTTTTTTCTTTTCAGAATTGACGCGATTAAAGTTTATTGTAGATGCTATTCAAAAAGAACCCTATTTTATTATTCTTGATGAAATTTTAAAGGGTACAAATAGTACAGATAAAGCAATTGGTTCTCGAAAGTTTGTTGAAAAACTAGTTGCTTCAAACGCTACAGGAATTATTGCAACACACGATTTAAGCTTGTGTGAAATAGAAAAAGAATTGGAAGAAGTTAAAAACTACTATTTTGACGCAGAGATACTTAATGATGAACTCCATTTTGACTATACCTTTAAAAAAGGAATTTGTAAAAATATGAATGCTTCTTTTTTATTACGGAAGATGGATATAATTTAAAGAAAAATCTATTAACTTCGTTCAAAATGAATTTAATCATATAAGTTATGATAACAAACCAAATTTCACCAAGCAATGAACAATTAGTAGGGTTACAAGGTTATACAAAGAATACTCCTATAACAATGCTCAATACGCTTCGGTTTAAAGCTAAAACAAGTACCAACGAAACAGGGCAAGAAGCCTATGCTCGTTACTTTAAAAATGCAGTCCCTTTTGTAAAAAAGTATGAAGGCAAATTAATTTGGAAAGGTCAAGTCCAAAATACTGTAATTGGTAATTCAGAACTACAGCCTCATATTGTGTTTTTAGTAGAATATCCTACAGTAAATCATTTTTTTAGTATGATTACCAATCCTGAATATCAAAAAATAACAAGTGATAGAACACTTGCATTAGAATATGGAGGCTTATTAGCCTGTCAAAATACACAATAAATGAGCGCAATAAAAACACATTATCGCACTTGCAATCTTTGTGAAGCAATGTGCGGATTAAAAATTACGTATCAAGATAAGGCAGTTTTAAAAATAGAAGGTGATAAGGATGATGAACTAAGCAAAGGGCATATTTGTCCTAAAGCTATTGCGCTGCAAGATTTATATACTGATAAAGATCGCTTAAAGACGCCAATTAAAAGAACCGAAAATGGTTGGATAGATATCTCTTGGGAAGATGCCTTTGATGAAGTTGCAGGAAAAATAAAATCTATCCAAAAAAAACATGGCAGAAACGCTATTGGTTCTTATCGTGGAAATCCAACAGTGCATAATATAGGTTTGATGCTATTTGGAACACCATTTATGCAAAGTATTGGTTCTAACCAAAAATACACAGCAACTTCAGTAGATCAATTACCGCATCATTTTGCTTCACTTATGATGTTTGGACACTTTTTAATGTTTCCAATTCCGGATATAGACCGTACAGATTTCATGTTGATTATGGGTGGAAATCCTGCCGTTTCTAACGGAAGTATTATGACTGCACCTAATTTCTCAAACCGATTAAAAGCAATAAAAAAACGAGGAGGAAAAGTTGTTGTTGTAGATCCTAGATTTACTGAGACTTCCAAAATAGCAAGCGAACATCATTTTATAAAACCTGGAAAAGATGCTTTTTTATTATTAGCAATGATTCATATCATATTCAAAGAAAATCTTGCTACACAAAAACATTTAGAAGGTCATTTAAAAGGTTGGGAAACAATAAAAGAGTTGGTAAAAGAATATTCACCAGAAAAATTAGCATCCATAATAGGAATAGATGCAGTATCAATTACCGAATTGGCTAAAGAGTTTGCCAATTCTAAAACTGCTGTTTGTTATGGAAGAATGGGCCTTTCTACACAAGAATTTGGAGGATTATGCCAATGGTTAGTAAATGTTTTGAATATCATTACAGGAAATTTAGATATAGAAGGAGGCACATTGTTCACAAAACCTGCAATTGATGTTGTAGGCATGTCCAAAATGACTGGAAATACTGGAAGTTTTAACAGGCGTCAATCGAGAGTTCACAAAATGCCAGAATTTACAGGTGAATTTCCCGTTGCTACTTTGGCAGACGAAATTTTAACAGAAGGTGAAGGTCAAATAAAAATGATGGTTACTATTGCAGGGAATCCTGTTTTATCAACTCCAAACGGTCAGCATTTAGAAAAAGCATTAGAGTCATTAGATTATATGGTTTCAATTGATCTTTATTTGAATGAAACAACAAAACATGCAGATATTATCCTGCCAACAACTACAGGTTTAGAAACTCTTTTATATGATTTGGTTTTTCATCAATTTGCAATAAGAAATACGGCTAAATTTTCTGAAGTGCTTTTTGAAAAAGAAGAAAATCAACGTCACGATTGGGAAATATTAAAGGAATTAACCAAACGAGTAAGTGGAAAAGAAAATCCAATGAATTTAGAGCAAACATTGGATTACATGCTTCAATATAGTAGTTATCAAGAGCCAAAATTATCTGTTGAAGAATTGAAAAAACATCCTCATGGATTAGATTATGGAGCATTAAAACCACAATTACCAAAACGTCTTTTTACTACTGATAAAAAAATAGAATTGGCGCATCCTCTGTTTATTGGAGATTTGAAACGGTTAAATTCGAAATTGAATCAAGAATCAGAAAAAGAATTTCCATTTTATTTAATAGGTCGAAGACATTTACGCTCTAACAATTCTTGGATGCACAATAGTGAACGTATGGTAAAAGGTAGAGAACGCTGTACATTGCTGATACATTCAAAAGATGCTGAAACATTGAGTATTAAAGAAAATCAAAAAGTTACTGTTATATCGAATGTTGGTAAAGTGCAAATTCCAATCGAAATTACAGATACGATGATGCAAGGTGTTTTGAGTATTCCTCATGGTTGGGGACATCATAGAAAAGGAACAAAAATGAAAATTGCTGAAGAACATGCAGGAGTTAGTTTGAATGATTTGACTAATAATATGCGATTGGATACTTTAACAGGGAATACAGATTTTAGTGGTACAAAAGTTAAAATTGAAGTGTAAATGCAAGATAAATTAAACATAGCACTTATACAATCTACTTTAGTTTGGGAAAATCCAACAGAAAATAGACGTCTTTTTACTGAAAAAATTACTAGCGTTTCTTCAAATATTGATATTGTTCTACTTCCGGAAATGTTTACAACAGGATTTTCTATGAATCCAGAAAAATTTGCAGAATCAATGAATGGAGGAACTGTTCTTTGGATGCAAAAACTTGCAAAGGTAGAACAACTTGCCATTTTAGGAAGTTTGATTATCAAAGAAGAAGATAACTATTACAATCGCTTAATTTTCGCTCATCCAAATGGACAAGTAGATACATATGACAAACGTCATTTATTCACATATGGTGGAGAAGATAAAGTTTATTCATCAGGAAATAAAAGATTAATCATTGAATATAAAGGGTGGAAAATTTGTCCGTTGATTTGTTATGATTTACGTTTTCCTGTATGGTCTAGAAATAATGATGATTATGATATTCTGATCTATGTTGCTAATTGGCCTAAGCCAAGAATTTCGGCTTGGGATGTATTATTAAAAGCTAGAGCAATAGAAAATATGTGTTATGTTATCGGCTTAAATAGAATTGGAGTTGATGGAAATAAACTAGAATACATTGGCCATTCGCAAGGTTTTGATACTTTAGGAAATGAATTCATCACTTCAGAAAATAAAATTGAATCAATATCTGAAATTACATTAAACAAAATAAAATTGATAGAGACTCGTAAGAAATTTGGTTTTCTAAATGATAAAGACTCATTTTCTATTAAAAAATGAGTCTTTAATTTATTGATGATTCTATTTTAAATTGGATTCAACCACTTAAAATTAAACTTTGTATCAGGAATTACAATACGTTCTGTAATTCGATACATTCTAGCAGGTAACTTCATTAAATAATCACGCGCTTTTTCGGCTTCGTCTGTTAAGCCTGTAATTTTATCTATTTCCCATGCTTTATTTAATTTTTCGAGAATATTAACATAATCAAAACCAGTATATACTCCAGCACGTTGCGCAACCATAGAAAACTGGTCAAATAAAGAGCCTTTGGTTTCAAATGATTCTCTTAGATGCATTGCTGGCATTACTATTTTACGCTTCATCATATCACGAAATGCTATCATCATTTCACTTGCGTCGTGTTGAAATATTTGTCTTACAAACTCAACATACGCTAGGTGATGTCGCATTTCATCTCCTGCAATAATTTTGTTCATTCTAGAAAGCAATTTGAAGCCTTTTTTTCGAGCTAATTTTGCTGCGTTATTATGAGAAACATATGTTGCTAATTCTTGAAAACTAGTGTATACAAAATTCTTATATGGATCACGCGCAGTACCTATATCAAATCCATCAGAAATTAAATGCTGCGTAGTTATTTCTACTTCACGCATATTTACTCTTCCAGATAAATATAATAGTTTATTAAGCGTATCACCATGTCTGTTTTCTTCGGAAGTCCATGCTCTTATCCATTTTGCCCAACCATTATCATTTCCGTTATTGCTGTGTTGTGAAACACCTTCAATATCTAGCAACCATGATTCATATGTTGGCAATGCTTCTTCTGTAATTGTATCTCCAACCATACACACCCAAAAATCATCATCTAAATCTTTAGATAATTCTTGAATTTCTTTTACTTCTTCAATAAAAGAATCACTTTGTGAATTTGGTAAAAAATCGGTTGGTTGCCATATTTCTTCTGGAGTTATTAGAAACTTATTTACAAACATTTCGATGTTCTTCTCGAGCGTTTGCATTACTTCTAATCTAATATTATGTAATGACATATATACTTGTTTTAAGTATGTAATATTACAGCATTTTTAATTGCTTGTTCCGTTTTATCAAACAAATTTTCAAAAGAGTTAGATTTAACTTCAATTGATTTATGAACTTCAAAAGTTAAATGTAGTCCAATAGACAAGGGAAAACTTCCTTTTTCTAGTAACTTCCATGAGTTATTAATTGTAATTGGTACTATATAAGAAGAAGGCATAACTTTAACCAATGTCTTTAAACCGCTTGCAGAAAAATTCTTTATACTACCACTTCTACTTCTTGTGCCTTCTGGAAAAATAACAGCACTATACTTATTATTCTCAAGTGTTTTTCCAAAATTAATAAGTGCATTAATAGCTTGTTTTGGGTTTTTTCTGTCTATCAATACAGATCCGCCATGTCGAAGGTTATATGAAATACTTGGCAACCCTTTTCCTAATTCTTTTTTTGACACAAACTTTGGATGGTGCTTTCTAAAAAACCAAGATATTGGTGAAATATCATATAAACTTTGATGATTCGATACTATTATTAAAGGAATTCCTTTTGGTATATTTTGATTGTTAATTAAGGTTATTCTTGTTCCTAATATATATAGACAGCAAACCAAACAACCATTAAACATATCGACTACTTTTTTATGTGCATTGTATCCCAATAAATTATATGTAATATATTGTATCGGATGAAAAATTAATAGCGTAGACCCAAAGAACAAATAATATATTATTGTTAATGGATATGCAATTATTTTTTTGAAGAATGACAAATTTTGATACTTGAGGGTATTAATAATTATTACATATTAAACCATTGACTCCAAGGAATTCTTGATAAAACTAATAATAATGCTAATCCATAAAAAATGGCTATTTTTTTAAATTTACCTTCGTCTGCACTTACTTTTTTGTGTTTAGACCATCCAATTGTTACAAATACAATTGCGATTATCATAAGTATTGGGTGTTCTACAGCCAATAAACGGTTGCTAGCGTCAATTCCATTTACTTTCATTGACTTGTACCAAGGTGACATAAAATACCATCCAAGACCTATTAAAAGTTGTATGTGCATTACAATAAGGGTGAAAAGTGAAATACGAAGATCTTTATCTTTAAACTCTCTTTTAGAAGTAAATCCCATAATAGCATTAACTGTAGCTAGTATTAAAATTATTAAAGCAAGGTATGCCCAATAAGAGTGAATCATTTTCATCATAACTTAGTTAGTTTTAGTTTTAACAAATATACTGAATTTTGA
>CALIIP010000076.1 GCA_938018045.1 uncultured Flavobacteriaceae bacterium | reverse complement strand
AGGTTTATAATAATTTCTGTCTGGCTGAAAATCATTCATGTCAAGCAACGTATCTGCTGGCTGATTAAAAACGACAATTTCGTTACGTTTTATTTTCTCAAAGCCAGGAATTCTCATATATGGTAACTGAAGTTTATTCAGTAATGAGGTGCTTTTTTTCTCAAAATTATCACTAAACAAATATGATTTGAATTTTTTAGTTAGTTTTACTTTTGTAAATGGAACAGGAATTGCAGGAATTGTATCGTGTACCATTGGTAATGCAATAGTTGTCATCGGAACACGTGCGCCATAATGAAACTTACTTACAAATAAGAAATCACCAATCAACAATGATTTTTCTAAAGAAGATGAAGGTATTGTATAAGGTTGCATTACATACGTATGTACTGTAGTCGCGGCTATTATAGCAAATGCGATAGAACTTATCCATTCTCCTAAGTTACTATTTGGTTTTAAACTTCTTTCTTTTACGTATTCAACATCAGTAAAATAATTGATATAATAAATATAAAAACCAAGTGTAAGGATTACCAATGCACTGTCTATTCGAGATTTTTTGCCAAAACTTCTGATAGTTTCAATCCAAATAATTGGAAACATAAATAGGTTTACAATCGGAAGAAAAAGTATTATCACCCACCAAATTGGACGATTGATAATTTTCATCAAAACAAATGCATTATAAAACGGAATTGCTGCTTCCCATGCTTTTCTTCCTGCTTTTATATACAATTTCCAAGTTCCTAAAAAATGGATTACTTGTACAATTAAAATGAATATTATCCACTGATTTACTGTCATATTTTTTATTTTTAGATACCTAAAACATCTTTCATTGTATACACCCCTTTTTTGCCAAGTAACCATTCTGCAGCAATAACGGCACCTAATGCGTAGCCCTCTCTATTGTTAGCAGTATGTTTGATTTCTAATGTATCTATTGATGATGTGTATTTTATTGCATGAATTCCTGTAATATTAGGAATCCTTTTCGCTAGTATTGGTAGCGAATCTTCACTATTTGTTACATTTAAACTCCATTCTTTTTTATCAGTATTTTTAATGATACCTTCAGCAAGTGTAATTGCTGTTCCGCTTGGAGCGTCTAATTTTTCTGTGTGATGAATTTCTTCAATCGAACAATCGTATTCTTTTAAACTTGCCATCATTTTGGCTAAATTTTTGTTGAGTTCAAAGAAAACATTCACGCCTAAGCTAAAATTTGTTGCGGCAATAAATGCAGTGTTATTTTCTTTACAAAGTTTAGCCACTTTATCATAATCTTTATACCAACCAGTTGTTCCAGAAATAATAGGAATATTATTATTGATGCTATTACTGATGTTTTTAAATGCTACTGTTGGTGTGCTAAAATCAATGGCAATATCTGCAATTGAAATATCATAAGAAGTAGTATTGGCATCAACCTTTAAAACGATTTTATGACCACGACTTAAAGCAATTTTTTCAATTGCTTTTCCCATTTTCCCATATCCTAAGAGCGCAATGTTCATTTCTTTATCAATTAAAATTATAAGAAATTGAAACTCCTGTTACAACATGATTTGTTATTGGATCAATCATTAAATTTGGATTAAACGATAAGTTGTCATCTGTGCTAAGTTGCATTAAATGCGCATCTACACTTGCCTCAATAACTTGAAGAACATACAAGCCAATTGTTATAAATAATGACAAATCTCTATCTTCTTTATATCTTTTTTGAGCCCTTACTAGTGCAGCTTCACTTAATAAGTCATTTCCGTTAAGTCCATCAAATTCATGTGGTTTTCCAGACTTTAAGAGTTTAAATGCAGTTCGAGTTCGATTGTATTGTTTGTTATTATCTATATAAAAATAAGTCGAAGTTCCGAGTGCAGCATATACAATGGGAATTTTCCAATATTTCTTATTATATGCTTGTCCGAGGCCAGGAATTACGGCTGAATAAAATGCTGCAGTTGATGGTGCAAGAGGATTAATACCATCTTCAACTGTAGGAATTGTATCGCTTATATACAAATCATTCTTTTGAGAAAATGAATGATTGATGTTGAAAATAACACAACAAACAAGGATATATATTGTTTTATAATTCAAAGTTATTGTAATAATTTTTTAATGCGAATAAAATCTTTTTCAGAAGTAAAAGGTATCACTATTTTGCCATTATTATTTTTCATCATTTTAACTCTTATGTCAGTATTAAAATGCTCTTGAAGTTCTCCTAGACTATTTTTCACATAAAAAGGAACTTGCGGTATTTTTGTATGATCTTTACTAGAAACACCTTCTTTTAATGTTTTTACTAAAGTTTCTGTTTGACGTACAGATAGTTTTCCTTTTAGTATTTTTTCGTAAATAGTTAATTGTTCGTCTTGATTATCTATGTTTATGATTGCACGGCCGTGTCCCATAGAAATAAACTTATCTCTAATTCCTGTTTGAATTATTGGATCTAATTTTAGCAATCTTAAATAGTTAGAAATAGTAGAGCGTTTTTTACCAACGCGTTTACTCATTTCTTCTTGTGTCAAGTTGATTTCGTCAATCAACCGTTGATAAGAAAGCGCAACTTCGATAGGATCTAGATCTTTACGCTGTATATTTTCAACCAATGCCATTTCTAGCATTTCTTGGTCATTTGCTGTACGTATGTATGCAGGAATTGTTTTATTCTCAATTAATTTTGAAGCCCTAAAACGACGTTCTCCAGAAACTAATTGGTATTTATTTTCTTCTAATTTACGAACAGTAATTGGCTGAACAATACCTAATTCTTTAATTGAATTTGCTAATTCTTGTAAGGCTTCGCTATCAAAATGAAATCTTGGTTGATAAGGATTAACTTCAATAGAATCAAGTGAAATCTCGATAATACTTCCGACAAGTTTATCGGTTGTAGGATCTTTTAATAATGCAGACAAGCCTCTTCCTAATGCTTGTTTTTTTGTTGCTTTTGCCATTATTTACTATTCTTTTTAAGGACTTCGTTTGCTAAGTTAAGATAATTTTCAGCGCCTTTACTCGTAGCGTCATATTTTATAATACTCTCTCCATGACTCGGTGCTTCACCTAAACGTACATTCCGTTGAATAATTGTTTTAAAAACCATGTTTTCAAAGTGTTTTTTTACTTCTTCAACAACTTGATTAGAAAGACGTAAACGAGAATCAAACATCGTTAATAATAAGCCTTCAATATTCAATGAAGTATTGTGTATGCTTTGAACACCTTTGATGGTGTTAAGTAGTTTTCCTAGGCCTTCCAATGCAAAATATTCACATTGAATTGGAATTATAACACTATCTGCAGCAACTAAAGAATTCAAGGTAATTAAACCAAGAGAAGGAGCACAGTCAATCAAAATGTAATCATAATTGTCCTTTACTTCTTCCAATGCTTTTTGAAGCATATATTCACGCTGTTCTTTATCTACCAATTCTATTTCAATAGCAACTAAATCAATATGCGAAGGTATAATATCTACATTTGGAGAATTTGTTTTCACAATAACTTCTTTTGCAGGTAAAGTATGTTCTAGAAGTTGGTAAGTCCCTTTGGTTACTTGGTCAACATCAATTCCTAAACTTGAAGAGGCATTTGCTTGAGGATCAGCATCAATTAGCAACACTTTTTGTTCAAGTACACCTAATGAAGCCGCTAAATTTACTGTAGTCGTTGTTTTACCAACACCACCTTTTTGATTTGCAATTGCAATTATTTTTCCCATATATTTTGTGAGGTATTAAGACGTAAAAATACAATTATTTATGAGTTTTGATAATAGAAGATGTTAACAATTTGTTAGAAATTGTGTTACATCTACAATAAAAAAGTTTGAATTGTCTGGTCGAGCGGAGTCGAGACCTAATTTATATCCATAATTTTGATCTATAATAATCTCTTGACTCCGCTCGAGGTGACATTTAAATTATTAATGGATTTTTATATTTCTATATAAATTGATTACGCTCGCTCAGGAATATTTGCTAAAATCTCTAATAAATATTTCCAATATTTTTGTGTCGAACTGATGCATGCTCTTTCATCAGGTGAGTGCGCTCCTTTTATCGTAGGGCCAAAAGAAATCATATCCATTTCTGGATAATGTGTTCCTAAAATTCCACATTCAAGACCTGCATGACATGCTAAAATGTTTGGCTTTTCGTCAAACATATCTTCATAAATTTTACGCATCACTTTTAAAATTGCTGAACTAGGATTTGGTTTCCATCCTGGATAATTCCCGCCAAACTCAACATCAAAACCGCCTAATTTAAAAGTAGATTGGAGCGTGTATGCCATATCCCATTTTCCTGATTCTACAGAAGAACGCGTTAAACATCCAACTTTAATAGTTCCATCTTTTACGATAACACGTGCAATATTGTTTGAAGTTTCAACTAAATCTTCAATATCTGGACTCATTCTAAAAACTCCGTTGTGTGCTCCATAAACAGCATTTATCAATGCAGTTTGGTCAGTGTTTGACAGCACATTTTTTGGTGTTTCGCTATCAGAAAAAGTAATTTCTAGTTTTTCTTCTGTTGTGTTATATTCGTTTTGAATTTCGGCAGAGATTTTATCAAAAGCACTTTTGAATTCACTCGTATTTTGAGTTGTTACAATCGCATTACTTTCTCTCGGAATTGCATTTCGAAGACTTCCGCCATCAATTTCAGCAACTTGAATTTGAGAATCTAAAGCAAATAAAATTCGATTCATCATTTTGTTAGCATTCCCTAATCCTTTTATGATATCCATTCCAGAATGTCCTCCTTGTAATCCTTTTACAGTGATTTTGTAAGAAGTTGAATTTGCAGGAACTGAGGCTCCAGAATATTTTTTTGTAGCAGTTACATCAACTCCTCCAGCACATCCAACACCAATTTCATCGTCATCTTCGGTATCAAGATTTAAAAGAATTTCTCCAGTTAAATATCCTGCTTGCAAACCAATTGCTCCAGTCATTCCAGTTTCTTCATCAATCGTAAATAACGCTTCGATTGCAGGATGAGGAATATCTGTAGATTCCAAAATACTCATGATCGATGCTACTCCAAGACCATTATCTGCACCTAAAGTTGTACCATCAGCACGAACCCAATCTCCATCAACATACATTTTGATTCCTTCAGTATCAAAATCAAAAACAGTATCGTTATTTTTTTGGTGTACCATATCTAAATGACTTTGCATCACAATTGTTTTGCGATTTTCCATCCCTTTAGTTGCTGGCTTTTTGATAATTACATTTTGAACTGGATCTATAACAACATCTAACCCTAAGTTTTTTCCAAATGCAACCATAAAAGCAATTACACGCTCTTCTTTTTTTGATGCTCTAGGCACTGCATTTAAATCTGCAAAATTATTCCAAACTCTATTTGGTTCAAGGTTTCTTATGGCTGCACTCATTTTTTATTGTATTAAAATTATGTTGAACAAAGGTACTTAAATGGAGTTATTTTACAGTGAAAAAAGGATAATAATTGTCAGTTCGAGCGGAGTCGAGAACTAATTATTAGCGGTCTCGACTGCGCTCGACCTGACATAATTAATTAAATTTCTATAACCGATTCTTCTACTGGAATCCTCACTTTTTTAAGCGTACTCATAAAATCGTCATCTGCTCTAAAACCTACAGGAAGTAATAAAATAGACTTTAATTGCTGATTTTTTAAGTCTAAAATTTCATCAAATTTTTCAGGATTAAAACCTTCCATAGGACAAGAATCAATCTTTTCATATGCGCAAACAGTCATTAAATTTCCTAATGCAATATATGCTTGATTTATAGATGAATTTTCTATTTCGTCGGATGTTTTATTCTTAAATGTATCTTTTAAAAATGTTCTAAAGCCATTAATAGTCTCTTCAGGAGTTCCTCTAATATCTTTTTCTAAATCAAACTTTTGATCAATATAATTACTATCAATTACTGTTTTTATACAGATGACCAATACGTGAGAAGAATCAACAATTTGCTTTTGATTGTAAGCGTGTTCAAGTAGACTGTTTTTTATTTTTTGATTACTAATAACTAGCATTTTAAGAGGTTGTAAACCATAAGAAGTTGCTGTTAAAGTAAAAGTACTTTTCAATATATGCAGTTGTTCTTCTGACAGTTTTTTTGTGTTATCAAACTTTTTTGTTGCACATCGCCATTCCAATTTTTCTATGCTATTCATACCTATGCTATTTTGAATTGCAAAGAACGGAAATTATATTGCAGTATCATTTTCTAAACGATTGTAATTTTTGATACAACTATAAATGATGTATATTTGGTAATGCTAATATGTTATTGAAAATGAAATTAATAATTAAAATATTACTTACTTCATTTATTCTGATTTCTTGTAAAAATAATATTAAGAAAGAATTTTATTATCCTTATCATTTTGAGTTTTCAGATACAGAAAATTATCAATTGATAGACTTTAAAACATTTGAGAGTTTTAGTAAATTAATTGATAGCCTTGAAATTCTAAAATATCACGGTAAAGAGGCATATTTTAAAATTGAAACAGATAATACAAAATATAATATTTTAGTTTCAACAACTTTTGGTAATGGTCCTCCAATCTTATTAAAATTCAAGAATATCTTAAGTGTATCTTGCGATAGTATTCTAAAAAGAAAAAAACATCATATCAGCTATTTGAAAAAAATATTGTCAAAAGATTTGAAAAATTCCGGTGAATACAGCCAATATTCTGACTCACCAGAAAAACATGTTGTTTCTTTAACTTGTGAAATTGATGAGTTAGAATATTTAATTTTAAAAGTTTCTAATGTCTTCAATGAAATTCAAGAAGAATCGACAGATTCATTAAAACTAAATATATTTTTAAATAAAAGAATGGAATTATTCCCAAAGCCACCCAAAATATAAAAAATCATCTTACAAAGCTATGAAAGAAGATTTACTACATTATTTGTGGAAGCATAAACTGTTTTTTTCTGATGAATTAAAAACATCAGAAGGAGAGGAGATACTTGTTTCAACTTCAGGAACTCACAATCACAATGCTGGACCAGATTTTTTTAATGCAAAAATCAAGATAGGTACTCAATTATGGGCAGGAAATGTTGAAATTCATATAAAGTCTTCAGATTGGTATGTGCATAATCACGAGAATGATAGCAACTATGATAATGTGATTTTACATGTTGTTTGGGAGCACGATGTTGATGTGCACAATAGTGAAAATAATGCGATTCCGACATTGGAGTTGAAAGAGTTTGTTTCTAAAGAGTTACTTCAGAAGTATCAAAAATTATTTTCAAAAACTCAAAAATGGATTAACTGCGAGCAGGATATTGCTACTGTAGATAATTTTATTGTATCTAATTGGTTGGAACGTTTATATTTTGAACGTTTAGAGCGAAAATCAGTTTTGATTACTGAATTATTAGAGAAAACTAATTTTGATTGGGAAGCAGTTTTGTTTCAATTATTGTCTCGTAATTTCGGACTAAAAGTAAATGCAGACTCATTTTTTGAAATGGCAACTTCAATAGATTTTTCAATAGTAAGAAAGGAGTGGAGTAGTCAACAAAACTTGGAAAGTCTGTTTTTTGGTCAATTGGGAATGTTTAATAAAAAAATTGACAATCAGTATTTTAGTGAATTAAATAAAGAATATAATTATCAATGTAAAAAATATAAATTGGATGCCGTTTCACGGAATTCTGTTCAGTATTTTAGATTACGACCAATGAACTTTCCTACAATCAGGATTTCTCAACTTGCAGGTTTGTATCATAAACATCAAAATGTTTTTTCTAAATTAATGTCTTTAAAAACCGTATCAGAAATAGTTGATTTGTTTGAAGTTTCAACTTC
>CALIIP010000075.1 GCA_938018045.1 uncultured Flavobacteriaceae bacterium | reverse complement strand
ACTCTTTTAAGTACAACAGAATCATTAAACACATATAATGTCTCGTTATAACTAATACTACTTCTAGCAATATTTTTAGACACTTGATCACAACCAATACTAAAAAAAACGACCAATACTATTAGAACAATTCTTTTAATTTTCATTTTTTTAGTTAATCATTAAATTACAGCCTCTAATATCTGAGTTATCAAAACGTCCAATAATTTCGAACGTTCCGTTTGTGTAAACTTTTCCTAAATCTTGTGTTGCAATAAAGCTACAAGAATTGATGTTTGCTAAATCTATAACATTAATTCCGCCTGTTTTTCCGTTAGATAAAAGTGAGAGTGCGTCTTCTGTGTCTCGCACTAAAATTTTCATCCAATTTGGAGTTTCAAACACACCATCTCCTTTAGAATATGCTTGACTTAATAATTCTGTCATTCCGTATTCTGAATGTATTTTATCAACACCAAAACCGTTACACAAAATCTGGTGTAATTCCTCACGGATGAGTTCTTTTCGTCTCCCTTTCATTCCGCCAGTTTCCATTATAATAGCATCTTTTAAGTCAAATTTTTGCGCTTCTACCAAATCTAACAATGCATAGGAAACGCCCAAAATAAGAAGTTTTTTATCTTTTTTTGAATGATTTTGAATGATTCTGGTTAGTTTTTGCGTGTTTTCAAGAAAAAATCCACTTTCTGAATTCTTGCTTTTTTTTATTAAATCATCAACCATATAAATTAATGATGAGCCATTTCTTTCTAAATAACTTGGCAATAATGCTAAGACTGTATATTCTTCAATATTGCCATAGAAATGTTTATACCCTTTGCGATAGCTTTCTTCGTAAACTGAAATATCGGTCACAAAATGTTGACTTTGTGTTCCTCCAGTTCCACTACTTAAAAATGTTTGTTGAATTGGATTATGATTGGCTACAATTCGATGTGTTTTAAAAAATTGAATTGGCAAAAAAGGGATATCTTTAATTGAGTTTACAGCATTTATATCAACCTTTAAAAAAGAAATAAAATCAGCATATACAGCGCAATTTTTTGCTTGAAATTGAAAAACCTCAAGGGCTTTTTGTTCAAATTCAATCTTGTCTATTGTCAAAAAAATGTTGTTTTGCTTAGTATCAGTCATAAATCAAAACAAAAATAGTGTAATTTTACGCAACCTTTAGTGGTTTTTAGCATCATTATATTACATAAAACCCACTTTTTATAATATTAATAAAAATGAAAAAAGCACTTTTAATTTTAATAGCAATTATTTCTTTTTCAGCTTGCTCTTTGGATGATGATACTCCAAGTCAACATTTTGAACGTATTGCTGCAACAGAAGTTGACATTCCAGACGAATTTACTTTAGGTGAAACTTATGATATAGTTGTTAGTTATACATTACCAAGCACCTGTTATTCTTTCTATAATTTTGATTATATACATGATGAAACTTCGAGAGAAATATATACGTATGCAATTGTAAATGATGATGTTACTTGTACGCAAACAACTCTAGATAGCGAATATATTATTTCTATTGAAGCGAGGCAAGAAGACACATACACTTTCAAATTCTGGCAAGGAAGTGATAATCAAGGAAACGATGAGTATTTAATTGTCGAGGTTCCTGTAATATAGATAAACCAAAGAAACCATGAGTTTAAAAAAACTCATACAAAGATGTGCTAAGAATGACCGCAAAGCACAAGCAGAAGTTTACCAACTATTTTCTGGTAAACTGTTCGCTTTATGTCTTAAATATTCTAAAAATTATGCCCAAGCACAAGACAACTTACAAGATGGATTTATCACTATATTTAATAAAATAGGACAATACAATCATAAAGGTTCTTTTGAAGGTTGGATGAAACGAATAGTAATAAATACAGCGCTACAAAAATATAGAACAAAAAGCATGTTAAGCCTTGTAACAGAGGAAATACCTGACGAAGTTATAGTAGAAGTTGACGAAGAAACTGTTTCGCTTGACTATTTATTAAGTATTATACAAGAGCTTCCAGATAGATATAGAATGGTTTTTAACCTCTATGTTTTAGATGGATATTCTCATAAAGAAATCGCAAAAAAATTAACTATTACCGAAGGTACTTCAAAGTCAAATTTATCTAGGGCGCGATTAATTTTAAGAGAAAAATTAATCGAAAATGAACAAACTGAAATAAAAATGCAAAATTAAAGTAATGAAAACGAATAAAAATATAGATAGATTGTTTCAAGAAAAACTCAAAGATTTTGAGGTTTCTCCTCCGGATACTATTTGGAAAGGTATTGAACGCGATCTAAACACAAACAAATCAACATCAATATTTCCTTCATGGTTGCTTATTGGAAGTGCTGTAGCAGTTTTAATCTTCCTAACAATTGGAGGTGTAAATTATTTTAATTCTGAATCCTCAGATATTAATAACAACACTATTGTAAATGATTCAGAAAATGATTATGCACCTAACATAAACATAGAAGACAGCATTCTTAAAAAAGACATTTTAAATTCTACTGATAATGGGAATGCAGTTGCGGAAACAGAAAATGATGATAACATTAATGTTACTAACTCTGATAAAGCACCTAAAATCAATAAAGAAAGTCTTAAAAAGGATGTTTTAAATTCAACTAAAAATAGAAATTTAATAACTGGAGTAGATAATAATAGCAACATTAATTCTCCTGGTTCTGATAATGAGAACACTCCTGAAATCAATAAAGAAAGTCTTAAAAGGGATGTTTTAAATTCAACTGAAAATGGAAATGTAATTGCTGAAGCAAAAAATTATGACAACACTGTTAATGACTCTGATAAAAAAGATACGCCTAAAATCAATAAAGAGATTCTGAAAAGTGATCTACTAAAATCTGATGGAAATGTAATCGCTGATACAGAAAATAATGAAAATAAAAATAATGCTTTGACCAATAAAATGGTGCTTGATGGTAAGCGCCAAAACAACTCCGAACAAGAACAACAACAAAATTCAAAGAATACAATTGCTAAGTTTCAGTCAAAAAAGGCAACAAACGATTTTGTAGAAACTAATTCTAAAAATAATCTTAAAAACACAAGTGATACTAGTATTGCAACTATAAATGATAGTTTTAAAACAGAATACTTAAACGAATCTCAATCTGATAAAATTGCAGGAAGTCTTGAAGAAAATTTGACTAACTCAAATGAAAAACTATTGAGTGACCAAATTAATTTAAATGAGACAAGTGAAGTTGAAAATACAGTAGCTGATACAGCTGTTAAAGAGTTAGAACCTTTAGAAGATGTGTTAAAAATCACTGAGGAAGAAAAAGATAACAAAAAATGGTCTGTTGCATCTATATTTGGCCCTGTATATTATAATTCTTTTACAGAAAAAACTTCGCCTTTAGATCCACAATTTGTTAGTAGCCCTAAAAAAGGTAGTAAGTCAGCATCTTATGGTCTAAATATAGAATATCGATTAAATAAAAAATTGAGTTTAAGGTCTGGAGTTGCACTTGTAAATGTCGGTTATGAAATTAGAGATGTGTTTATCAATCCGAGTCAACAACTTCAGCAAAAATTAGTAAATGTAGATTACAACAATAATGTTGTGATTTTAAGTATAAACGCAACAAATTTTTTAAACAATAATCAACTTGAAACCCTAACTTCTACACCTACAAAAGGTGTTTTAAATCAAGAGTTTGGATATATAGAAGTTCCACTAGAGTTGAAATACAAACTCAATAATAGTAAAAAAATTGGTGTAAACCTTATTGGCGGATTTAGTACGCTGTTTTTAAATAAAAATGAAGTGTCTGTTGAAACCTCAACATTTACATCTTCTGTTGGAGAAGCAAATAACTTAAACAATATCAATTTTAGCGGAAATCTCGGATTTGATTTTGATTATAAGATAAATAAAAATCTTTACTTAAATGTCGCTCCAATGTTAAAAATACATACAAGTACATTTTCAAAAAATGCAGATAATTTTAAACCATATACTCTCGGAGTATATTCTGGTTTAAACTACAAGTTTTAGTTGGTTAATTTGTTTGGCTGGTTACCAAACATTAAAAATCCGTCTATTTTCATAGACGGGTTTTTTACTACTTTAATTTCCACATAATTAACCATACATAAACAATACATCAGTAATTTTATTGGCGTAAAAGTTGTTAATTCAGTTAAATATAACTAGTCTTGTTTCAAATATATCTTAAATTGAAAAAACAATTCTTTGTTGTTAATTTTATAATCCTCATTTGTGCTTTTTTATCTTCTGAAAAGTTAGCTGCACAATTAGGGTTCTGCAATGGAAATTCTGGTGACCCAATTTTTACAGAAACTTTTGGAACAGGCACAAACTATGGCCCTGCATTGTCAGTAGGAATTACAAATTATGTTTTTGTAGCTAATAGTGGACCGCAAGATGGACAATATACAATAGGACAAAATACTTTTTCTTTTGGATGGAATTTACCAAGTGATCATACACCAGGAGATACAAATGGTAAGGCTTTAATAGTAAATGCAACTGATGACCCAACTGATCCTGGCGAATTTTATAGTACGCCTATTAATGGGTTGTGTGAAAATACAACGTATGAATTCTCTTCTTGGCTAATTAATATTTTACCTACTTCAGGTTGTGGTGGTGGTGGAATACCAGTCAACGTTAAATTTGAAATCTGGGACATTTCAAATACTAATCTTTTGGCAAGTGGTGATACAGGTAATATATTTTCTTCCACAACTCCATTTTGGCAACAATATGGATTGGTTTTTCAAACACTTCCAGGTCAAACTGCGGTTATTTTAAAAATGATAAATAATGGAATTGGTGGCTGCGGAAATGATTTAGCGATTGATGATATTGTTTTTAAAAGTTGTGGTGACTTTATTTCTATTAGTGACCAAGTAAGTAATAGTAGTATTACAATTTGTAGTACGAATACTCCATTTTCTCAAACATTAACTGTAACGCCAGATAATTCTGTTTTTAGTTCACATTTTTATCAATGGCAAGAAAGTACAGACGGAATTAATTGGACAGATATTCCTGGTGAAAATTCTCAAACTGTATCAATGAATAGTATAATGACAACTCATTATTATAGAGCAAAAGTTGCGGAATCGGCTTCTAACCTTAATAATTCTTTGTGTAATGTTACTTCAGATGTTTTTCAATTGATTGTTAATCAATTACCATCTGCACCTACAATAGAGTGTTGGGAAACAGCAACTATAAATGATACAACTTGTTCTTGGGATGTTACAGGGACTCAGCCAACACAACCAACTATAGCGTGTTGGGAAACAGCAACATTTAACAACACAACTTGTGCTTGGGAAGTTACAGGTACACAACCAACTCAACCTACTGGATTAGATTGCTGGGAAACTGCAACATTTAATAATACATCTTGTGTTTGGGAAGTTACTGGTAATCAACCAACGCAACCATCAATAGAGTGTTGGGAAATCGCAACATTTAACAACACGACTTGTGCTTGGGAAATTACAGGTACACAACCAACTCAACCTACTGGATTAGATTGCTGGGAAACTGCAACATTTAATAATACATCTTGTGTTTGGGAAGTTACTGGTAATCAACCAGCGCAACCGACATTAGAATGTTGGGAAACAACATCTTTCAACACTGCAACTTGTTCATGGGAAACTACAGGTACTCAACCAACTCAACCTACTGGATTAGAATGTTGGCAAACTACAACGTTTAATAATACAACTTGTTTGTGGGAAGTTAATGGTACACAACCTATGCAACCGACATTAGAATGTTGGGAAACAACATCTTTCAATAGTACAACTTGTTCGTGGGAAACAACAGGTGCTCAACCAACGCAACCAACTGGATTAGAATGTTGGCAAACTGCAACTTTTAATACATCAACTTGTATTTGGGAAGTTACAGGTACACAGCCAACTCAACCAACTGGATTAGAATGTTGGCAAACTGCAACATTTAATACATCAACTTGTGTTTGGGAAGTAACTGGAGAACAACCAATAATTGAAGTTATTTCATCAGACGGAAACTCTATTGTTGTAATTACTTCTAATATTGGGAACTTTCTGTATTCTTTAGATGGAATTAACTATCAATCAAGTGCTATTTTTCCAAATATTGAGAATGGGTTATTTACTATTTATATAAAGGTAAATGGATGTAATGAAGTCGTTACAGATGAACATCTCCATTTCTACATCCCAAAATTTTTCACTCCAAATAATGATGGTGTGAACGATACTTTTGATTTAAAAGGGATTGAAAATTATAATGATTTTGAAGTTACTGTTTTTGATAGATTTGGAAAAGTTCTAAAAAATGTAAAAAACGCACCATTTTCTTGGGATGGTTTACACAACAATAATCCTTTACCTTCATCAGATTATTGGTATGTTGTTATAATTGAAGGTAATCGTCGCGCTGGACATTTTACTTTGAAGCGATAAAAAATTCTTTTTCCTCAATAGTATATCAATAAATTAAAGTCTCTTTTTTTGACTAATTAATTGTATCTTTGCCATTAAATTATTAATACATTAATTCTATAGCATATGCCAGCAGTTGCAACAGATTTTGGAATACAAGAAGCACTAAAACAATTAGGCTTAAAAGACATAAACGAAGGAACCTCTACAGGTTCTAACAATTTTTCTAACGGAGAAATTATTGAATCATACTCTCCAGTTGATGGAAAGTTAATTGGAAAAGTAAGAACTACTACAAGAGAAGATTACGAAAAAGTGATGGATGCGGCTACGAAAGCATTTTTATCTTTTAGAGATATGCCAGCGCCTCAACGTGGAGAAATTGTACGTCAGTTTGGAAATAAATTAAGAGATTTAAAAGAGCCATTAGGAAAATTAGTTTCTTATGAAATGGGTAAATCTTTACAAGAAGGTTACGGAGAAGTTCAAGAAATGATTGACATTTGTGATTTTGCAGTAGGATTATCAAGACAATTAAACGGTCAAACAATTCCGTCTGAACGTCCAGGACACGTAATGAGAGAACAATGGCATCCAATAGGTGTTGTTGGTATTATCTCTGCATTTAACTTTCCAGTAGCAGTTTGGGCTTGGAATACAGCATTGGCTTGGATTTGTGGTGATGTATGTGTGTGGAAAGGTTCTGAAAAAGCACCTTTATGTACTGTAGCATGTCAAAACATAATCGCTGAGATTCTAAAAGAAAATAATTTACCTGAAGGTATTTCGTCTATTATAAACGGAGATTACAAAGTTGGTGAAATGATGACCACTGATACTAGAATTCCTCTAGTTTCTGCAACTGGCTCTACAAGAATGGGAAGAATCGTTGGTGCAACAGTTGCAAAACGTTTTGGAAAATCATTATTAGAACTTGGAGGAAACAATGCAATTATTATTACTCCAACTGCAGATTTAAAAGTGGTAGTTCCTGGAGCAGTATTTGGTGCCGTAGGAACATGTGGACAACGTTGTACTTCAACTAGAAGATTAATCATTCACGAATCTGTGTACGATAAAGTAAGAGATGCAATTGTTGGGGCTTATGGTCAATTAACAATTGGAAATCCGCTAGACGAAAAGAACCATATAGGTCCGTTAATTGATCATGATTCTGTAAACACATATTTGTCTGCTATTGAAAAAGCAAAGGCTGAAGGTGGAAACGTATTGGTAGAAGGAGGCGTGTTAGAAGGAAAAGGATACGAATCTGGATGTTACGTAAAACCAGCAATTATTGAAGCAGAAAATCATTTTGAAATAGTACAGCATGAAACTTTTGCTCCTATTTTATATTTAATGAAATATTCTGGCGAAGTAGAAAATGCTATTAGTAAACAAAATGGTGTTGCTCAAGGGTTATCTTCAGCAATTATGACCAATGAGTTGAAAGAAGCAGAAAAATTCTTGTCTTATGCT
>CALIIP010000074.1 GCA_938018045.1 uncultured Flavobacteriaceae bacterium | reverse complement strand
CATTTTTGGAAAGTCGCCAAATTTTTAAATTTGACGATTTCCAAGTAAAAAAGATAAATAATAAAATTTAAAAATTCGGCTTGTGTTAAATCCGAAAAGTACCGCTTATTTTCAGTGCTACTTTTCATATACGGAGCCGTTAGCCACAAGCTCTGAAAAGCCAACGCGCAGTCAAGCACATTTTATTTTGCTCGTGCCTCACAAAATAAAAAGAGCTTGCCTTTACCCATCTCTACTCACGAAATTTCAATGAAAATTCTCACTATAATTCAGGGAGTTTTTGCTATCTTTCAACCGAATTGAAAAAAATGGTTTAAATGAACCGAATAAAAGAAGTCTTAAAAGAGAAAGGAATTACCCAAACTTGGCTTGCCAAACAAACGGATAAAAGCTACAATACGGTCAACGAATATGTCAGAAATAAAAGACAACCAAGTTTGGAAGACTTATATCAGATTGCTGAAATACTCAAAGTTTCAGCAAAGGACTTACTAATTGATAAAACGGAATTAAAGTGAATAAAAAAGAAAAAAACCTTGATATTTTTATTAGCAAGCTGTTAGATTCTGCTAAAATAAAATATAGTGCAGATGGAAGTAACATAAAAGAAATAAATGATGCTTTAAAAACAGCTTCTAAAAAAGGAACAGGTAGAGTTGGATTTCCTGAATTTGTTGGGATTTCGAATGACTTCATCATTGTTATTGAGGACAAAGCAGAATTAGAAAAGCAAGCGAACTACAATGATGATGAAGAAACGGAATTATCGACAAACGTAAAGTCATTAAAAGATTACGCAGAAAATGGAGCATTACATTATGGTAAACATATTGTGGAAAATACCAATTTCAAAAAGGTATTTGCTTTTGGCTGTTCTGGAGATGAAAAACACCATATAATTCGACCAATTTTTATTGACCAAAATGATTATAAGTTGTTAAAGCCTGTTGAAAATTTTGAGAATTTTTCAGCCAACAACATAGAAAAATATTATCGCGAACAAGTGCTTGGTGAAACACCACCAGAAGTTTTAGAAGCAGAAGAATTAATAAAACAATCTGCAATATTGCACGAAGCATTAAGAAATTATGGCCAATTAGGAGATAAAGAAAAACCTTTAGTAGTTTCGGCAATTCTTCTCGCATTAAGTGATAGAAACTTTAAGGTTGAAGATTTAAATGGGGACGAAGTAAGAACTGATGGTGAAAAAATTTTCGATGCTATCGAAGATTATATGCGTAGAGTTAAGGTTACACCTCAAACTAAAAAAGATAAAGTATTAAGACAATTCAATATAATTAGAGACCGTACTCTTTTAAATCAAATTGATGAAAGACTTGAAAAAACACCTCTAAAGTATTTCACAGAGTTTATTTACACAAAAATATTGGCTTCAATTACAGCAAACGTTAAAGAAGATGTTTTAGGTAATTTTTATGGCGAGTTTATGAAATATAGTGGTGGCGATGGTAAAAGCCTCGGAGTAGTTCTAACACCACCTCATATTACGGAATTATTTTGTGACCTTGTAGAGTTAAAACCAACAGATATTGTTTTAGACCCTTGTTGTGGTACAGCCGGTTTTCTAATTTCCGCGATGCACCAGATGGAGAATATGGCTGAAAACGAAGAGCAGAAAAAACATATTAAATCCAATCAACTACACGGTATTGAAATACGTGAAGATATGTTCTCTATCGCAACTACTAATATGATTTTAAGGGATGATGGAAAAAGCCAACTTGTTCCAGGAAACTTTTTAGCAATGGATGCTAAAGAATTGAGAAAGAAAAAATACACTGTAGGTTTTATTAATCCACCTTATTCACAAGCTAAAGGGAAAGATACAGCACACTTGTCTGAAATTCATTTTATTGAACATTTACTAAATAGTCTGGATGATAATGCTGTTTGTTTAGCTATTGTACCACAATCTTCAATGGTAGGTAAACGAAAAGAAGACAAACAAACAAAAAAACGAATTCTTGAAAAGCACTCTTTAAGAGGCGTAATTACACTCAATAAAGAAACATTTTACCGAATTGGAACAAATCCCTGTATTGCAATTTTTACAGCACACAAACCTCACGATGCTAAAGAAAGAGTTAAGTTTTTCAATTTTGAAGACGATGGCTTTGTTATTAACAAGCATATTGGTCCTGTAAAAACGGAACGTGCCAAAGAGCGAAAAGTAAAATTATTAGACTGTTGGTATGACCGAGATGATGCTGAAACTAAATTTATGGTAAAAACTACTATAGAGTCTACCGATGAATGGTTGCATTCTTTTTATTATTTCAATGATGAAATACCAAAAGCACAAGATTTCGAAAATAGCATTTCAGACTATTTAACATTTGAATTTAATATGATAATGCAAGGTAAAAACTACTTGTTTGAAAATGCAGAATGATATGAATTTAGATTTAAAAAATAAGGATTGGAAAGAATTTATATTCGAAGAATTTTTTGAAATTGATTCAACTTCAAGTGGTATAGACCGAAATAAACTGATAAATAAAAAAGGGTCAATTCCCTATTTAACAAGGTCAGATAAAAACAATGGTTATGATTCATTTATTTGCCAACAAGATGATAAATATAGCATTGACCAATCCAATGTCATTACAATAGGTCTTGACACTCAAACTGTGTTTTATCAGCCAAATAAGTTTTACACAGGTCAAAATATTCAAATTTTAAAAAACAAACATCTAAATAAAGAAATTGCTCAATTTCTAATTCCATTGATTAGAAGACAAATGGAAAAATTTAGTTGGGGAGGAAATGGAGCAACCTTAACAAGATTAAGGAGAAGTAAACTTTTAGTACCTATAAATTCAAAAGGCGAAGCTGATTATGAATTTATGGAGGCTTTTATGAGATTAAAAAAACAAGAAAAAATACAAGAGTACGACCGTTATATTGACAAACTCATTAAAAAATCTAAAGACTTTAAGAATGTTGGGGCAATTGAAGATAAGGAATGGGCAGAGTTTAAATTACAAGACTTTTTTGACACAACAAAAGGCGACCAAAATAAAATGTCAGACTTATTGAAAGGTAATATTCCCCTAGTTTCAGCAAAAAATGGTAACAACGGATTAAAAGCTCTCGTTTCAAAAAATAACAAAAAAATATATCCAAAGAAGTCATTAACACTTAATAATGATGGAGATGGTGGTGCAGGTATTTCATATTACCAACCTTTCAACTATTTATTAGATAGTCACGTAACTTCATTGGTGCCGAAAAATAAACTAAGTAGATTTTCCTTACTTTTCATTTCAAGATGTATAACGAAACAGCGTAATAGATTCGGACACGGTTATGCTTTAACAAATAATAGACTTAAAGCATTTAGAATAATGTTACCGATAAAAGGCAAGAATGAACCTGATTTTGAATATATGGAAAACTATATGAAGCATTTGGAATACAAAAAGCTGAATGAATATTTGAAAAAGAAAACAAACTGAATTTAGCCAACGCAAGGTTCAAGCACATTTATTTTTTGCCTACGCTAAAAGCCAAAGCATAAAAAAATAAAAGAGCTTAAACCGCCAACGCTAGCAAGTTTGCGAAAAAAGCCAGTGGCTAACAACGTGTATAAAACATAGCTATTATAGGCTTTTCGAGAGGTTTCTGCTTATTTATTAAGACCGCCAAATTTTCAATTTGGTTATATTTAAAAAAGAAAATTAAAATTAAAAATTCGGCTCGTGTTTAATCCGAAAAGTTAGCGTTTATTTATACGCTACGTTTCATACACAAGACCGTTAGGCAACAATTTAAGAAACTATGTACAAAGAAAAAACTGATAGGGAATTAATTGAACTTTTAGCAATTCATAAAAAGTTGACATTCCAATCTCAACTGAATTTAAAAACGGAATTAAATCACCGAAATATTCAAGAGAATATCGCAGATTTGGAAAACACTATTAACGAAAAAATTTCTGAAATTGAGAATCTTGATTATTTAAAGAATCTTGGATTTAAAGCCGACAAATTCGGCGACTCAATTAAAGTTACCCGAACTGACAAAGCTGTTTTAATGGATATTGTTGCAATTGTTTTGGGAATAATATTTTGTCTAATTGGATTTTTTGGAATTTTAGGTCTTATTGGTTCATTTTCGAGCGAAAGCGAATTCAGTATTTTATCGCTAATCACAACAGTCGGAATGATAGCAATCGGAGTTTTAGGAGTTAAATTTTTAAGCGGAATTAAGCGTTTAATTGACTATGCTGGTTTTGAATTGCTAAATAATAACGGAACAATAACTCTGAAAAAAAGATTTGACACAAAACTTGTAGAAATAAAGAAAAACGAATCTTTACTTGAGTTAAAAGAACAATCGGAATTGATGATTTTAAAATTGGATAATGACGATATTGTATGTCCGTAAACACCCCTAATTTCAATATAATTTCGTATATTTAATTGATAATATTATAGTTAAATATGGATATATTTTCTTTTGGGGTACATTTTACAGATGAACAAAGTTGTAGATTGCATTTTAAAGAGCA
>CALIIP010000073.1 GCA_938018045.1 uncultured Flavobacteriaceae bacterium | reverse complement strand
AAAGGTAAAGTCTCTGTCATCAGTAAAGTTGGCATTGGTACAACATTTAAAGTTTATTTCAATGAAAAAATTTAATTCTATCTGTATAATCGATGATGACCCCATCACGGTATTCGGTATGCGAAAACTTCTAGATTCAATCATCACTTGCAATACAATAAATACTTATGTAAACGGTAAGCTAGCCATTGATTACATCAAAAAAATAATAGAAGATAATCAAGAAATTCCTGAAGTTATTTTTTTAGATATCAATATGCCAATTATGGATGGATGGCAATTTTTAGAAGAATTCATTTCGCTGCCTATTGAACATAAGGTGCGAATTAATATTATCACTTCATCTATTGATAGTAAAGATGAAAAAATTTGGAAACTATTTCAATCTAAAACCCATCATACAGTAACTTATAATAATAAACCAATTCGCAAACATGAAATAGCCGAAATGACTAAAATTGCATAAAATTTCATTCAAAATTTGCTTAGTTTTATATGCTTATACTTTGACTAAGCCAATGAGAAATTTTTTACTTGCTATCGTGATATTCGCATCAGTTTCTTGCGAGAATAAAAAACAAAATAGAACTACTAATTTTTTTACTCATTTCGAAGCTACAGATGGTACGGAAACTGCAACCTATGATCAAGTAATTGACTTTTACTTAAAATTAGCACGAGAGTATTCTGAAATAAGCATTCAAACAGTTGGTGAAACAGATAGCGGGTATCCATTACACTTGGTAACATATAATCCAGATGGCAATTTTGACTTCAAAAAAATAGGTAATACTAAGGCAACCATATTAATTAATAATGGGATTCATCCAGGTGAGAGTGACGGAATTGATGCCACTATGCTATTATACCGTGATTTAGCGCTTGGTAAAATTGAAGCACCTGAGAATACAGTTCTCATTACTATTCCAATCTATAATATTGGAGGGTCTTTAAACCGTAATAGCACTACCAGAGCTAACCAAAATGGACCAAAAGCTTATGGATTTAGGGGTAATGCAAAAAATTATGATCTAAATAGAGACTTCATTAAAGCAGATACCAAAAACACTAAAGCTTTTGCTGAAGTATTTCATCTTGTTAATCCAGATATTTTTATTGACAACCATGTCAGTAATGGAGCTGATTACCAATATACCCTAACCCATTTATTTACCCAACATAATAAACTTGGTGGAAATCTAGGTACTTATTTACATCAAGAAATGATGCCCCAACTAGAAGCTTCTTTGACAAATATTAATTGGGATATTACTCCGTATGTAAATGTTTTTAATGAAGTGCCAGAAAAAGGCTTTTCTCAATTTATGGACCATCCGAGATATTCAACCGGCTACACAACCCTCTGGAACACCTTAGGTATGATGGTAGAAACACATATGCTTAAACCTTATAAGCAACGCGTTGAAGGCACCTACCATTTGATGCAGCAAATGATTTTAATTGCAGAGAAAGATAAAAAAAAGATCAAAGAACTACGAAATAACGCAACTACAAATTATTCAGATTTAGTGCATTACCCCATAACTTGGGCCATCGACACGAGCCAAACTTCCACTTTAAACTTTAAGGGATTTGAAGCGGATAAAATAAAAAGTGAGGTAACAGGATTTAGCAGGTTAAAATATGATAGAAATCGACCTTTTACAAAAGAAGTTATTTACCAGAATTACTATGAAGCAATTGATTCTATAGTTATTCCAAAATCGTACGTCATAAAAAAGGAATGGACCAAAGCTATCAACCTTTTAAAACTAAATGCAATAGAGCATAGTATTCTAACGAGAGACACTACTATAATTGTAGATGCGTATCGAATTTCAGATTACAAAACGCAGAAACAAGCATATGAAGGTCATTATCCACATTACAATACCAAAGTGGAAAGCAGTACAGAAAAAATATTATTTTCAGAAGGTGATGTTCTAATCCCAACCGATCAAAAAGGCATCCGGTATCTTTTAGAGACTATAGAGCCTTCAGCAAAAGATTCATTTTTCAATTGGAATTTCTTCGATGTTATTTTACAACAAAAAGAAGGGTTTTCTCCATATGTATTTGAAGATGAAGCACTAGAAATGTTACAGAATGACAATAAACTAAAGTCAGCATTTGAAACTAAAAAAACTGAAGATCAAGCATTTGCCGACAATTGGTATGCGCAATTAGATTGGTTGTTCAAACGATCTGAACATTATGAACCTGCACACTTGCAATATCCTATTTATAGAATTTTAAAAAACTAATGGCCAAATAAGATCTTGATATTGCGATAGGAATTGTGAAGTGCAATTTGGATCTTTTTAGGGCCTTTCCATTTGACTTTTTCTATTCCTTCGTTTTTTTGTCCTTTTAGTTTTCCTTTATAGGAAGTTTTCATGGCATACCAATGAACTTCCTTCAGCTTATAAATTCCATTTCTTTTGAAAACATGGTAGGTAGTTTGTAAGAAATTCTCAATTTTCAGTCCTTTGACACCTGTCTCCTCCTCTACTTCTCTTATAGCACATGCTTCAATAGTTTCACCTTTATCAAGTTTTCCTTTGGGTAAATCCCATTTATCGTTACGATATATAAAAAGCACTTTTCCTTTTTTATTGGTAACTACTCCACCAGCTGCAACAACGAGAGGTATTTTCTTAGTAAACTTCTTGAGTATCTCTTCACGATTGGGATGATAGATAAACGCTTCTTTCAACTTTTTTTTAGACAAAGCGTCAATAGCTTCTTGAATAGCGGTACTATTTAATAGAAAATAATCGCCGTTTGCCGTTTCAGAGAGTTTATTTGTTAAAATGAGGGGCAACTCATTGACAAAA
>CALIIP010000072.1 GCA_938018045.1 uncultured Flavobacteriaceae bacterium | reverse complement strand
TTCTTGGATTGATATTGCAACAGGCGTAACTGTATTTTTGGAGTTTGGTAACATCAATGCTCCATCTGAATCAGGAACACGCGAATTAGTTGAAATAAATTAATATATTAGAAGTCTTTGATTGACTTTAAATAAACGTTTAAAGGCTCAAATAATATTCTACTGATTAAGGTTTAAGCCCCCATACCTTTATAAGGTTTCTATCTAAATAGAAAATCTCGTTAAAGAGGGGGAGCTGTCTTTATTAGTCAAAATAAAGACACTATAAAATGAGAGTAAATATGGTTAACCATTTGGCATATTTTTGATCCGATTATTACTAATAGCTACAACCTATGAAAATTTAAAATTAATGTGACTTACTTCACAATGTTTTTATTGAGATTGAATAAACTTTTTCTATCTTAGTTAAAACTATTCAGTGCATTGACACTATTTACAATAATAGAACATCACAAAAACCCCGCGAGGTTCATTATGAAATACCTATACTTTTTATTGATTTTGATTTTTTCACAGGCCTCAGCTGTTGTAGCCTATGCTGATAACACGAAGAATGAATTGAAGGGTGAGGCGATCATAACCGTCGAAAATAAAATCTACACTTTACCACTAAGGAAATGCTACAACGCAAGCAATAACGTCGATGGAAAGAAGAATGAGGTTTTTGTTATGGCTACGCATCTATCTCGGAGAAGCAAAGTAACTGGTCCAAGGTTTACCGCATTGGGTAGTTTGACAGGAAAGACGGGGTTTAAACTGAACTTTAAGGGTGGACCATCAAATGGAGGGATTCTTTATCAAGCTAAGATGCCATTTGATAGTTTTAAAGAAAATAAGTTAGTTTTTAAAGGTAAAGCAGACTCTATTAAACGAGAGAATAAAAAACCTATAAGGAAAATTGTAGCAATTGAAATTAACATAAAATGTTTTTGAGGAGACTCTGATTAAATCCAACAAACTCTAGAAAAAGTAAATAAAAGATAGGGAGTGTCCTTTAAATGCTAAATAAATCATCAACCTAGAAATCAGCTATATTTTGAGCCTAATTGGGCTTTAAATGAAATTGGTTCTAGATTTATACGGAAATACTAAAAATTATTACTATACATTGTTAATTTTAATTTGGAGGTAAATAAATGAAATATTCAATAAGAATACTGTTAACAACATTGTTTTGCATTATGGGCAACGTAAATGCAGCTGAAAAAAATGCCATCATGATGAATAAGTTTGAAGATCCACTTGCTGGAATGATAGACATTATGGGTGTAGATAATGTCGCACAATCAAGAAACCAAATGGGAGCTGCGGGAAAGATAGTCGAATATAAGCATTGCATTCAAAACATAAGTATTAAGAAAGCATCTTTCAAAAGAATGGAAAAAGAAATGGCAGAAGAAGCCACTGATGGTGGGCAGTACAATGACACTAAATCTGTCACATTAATAGATAAGTGTCCACAAGCTGCAAATGCCAGCTGTGATCATGGAAACAGGATCGAATACTTTTATACAGACTCTAGTAAATTATTGGAAGATCAGAAAGAGGGTTGTGAATATTTTAAAAAGAAATGGCTTACTTTTGATTCTAATAGTGCTGACGCTAAAGTTAAGAAAACGATTCAATAACTTTGATGCATCATTATATCTTCAGAAGAAGGAATAGAATGAACAACCATCGTTTATGTAAAACAAATTCAGGATAACAATACGATGCTTAAACATAACAGAGTACCCAATATTTTTAATGCCAAAACCTGGTTGCTCAGTGGATGGGGCATATTTAAAAAAAGCCCTATAACATGGTCTCTAATGGTTTTGATTTTCACCATATTTTATATAGTAGGAATGAATAGCCTTTTTGGAAAAGCACTAGCGGCTTTTCTCACTCCTGTTTTAGCAGGTGGAATTTATATGGCGGCTTATAAAAGTGATAACGGAGAATCAATAGCTATTGAAAATTTGTTTTCCATGTTTAAAGACAAGCAAAAGCTCAAACAGCTTATGATTATTGGAGCAATAGGAGTTTCGGTTGTAGGTTTAACATATATAGCTCAAAACATGATTGGCAGTGATTATGAGATGCGCTACAAATCAGGAAATGAATCGACCTTCAGTAAGAACAATACAACAACACTGGGATCCACTCTAAGCTCAATCATTACTTGGGGATGGGGCTTAGCTTCTCTGTTTAGTATTCCATTAGTAGCAATCAAAAACCAAATGGCTATTGAGTCATTAAAAAATAGTATTAGTGCTTCATTAATCAATTTAATACCACTGTTAGTTTTTTATGGTTTCGGAATATTATTAATGATTGCCGGAGCTATACCTCTCGGACTTGGGCTTCTGGTCGTTTTACCTGTCCTGTTCTGCGCATCGTATTTTGCCTTCAAAACAGTTTATCTTGATGCGAATGATCAACAATCAACAACTACCCTTAAATCAACATTTAACGAAACTACATCACCTAACGACGCTAATAGTGTCACTCCAAATTTACTGACTGATTTTGATGCCTCGTTAAGTTCAATGGCTGAGCAGAACATAAAAGCTGATACAGACATGACGTTGCCAAAAGGATTTGAAATCAACTACTTTGATGACTATATGCAAATCACCCGAGTCTGGCGCAGCCCTTTAAAAATCATTTCTGTATTAATGGGTGCCCTACTTTTTAATGGTGTTTGGATAACAAATGGTTTTTTTGAAAT
>CALIIP010000071.1 GCA_938018045.1 uncultured Flavobacteriaceae bacterium | reverse complement strand
TTTTAAGGGTTAAGATCAGTACCTAAATAATCTTGTGCAGTTCTAAAGCCAATATAACTTCTTGCAGAATCTGCATATTCATAATCACGAGTACTTACCTCTAAAAAGTATGCTACATCTTTCCATGAGCCTCCTCTTATTACTTTTCTATGATTTGTTTTGTCTTCTACATTAGGATTCATTGTAGACCCTAAATAGTAAGAAGCTTCATTATATGCTGTATTTGTCCATTCAGCAACATTACCGGCCATATTATATAAACCGTAATCATTTACATTATACGATTTTGCTTCTACTGTATATAGCGAACCATCAACTGCATAATCACCTCTTCTCGGTTTAAAGTTTGCTAAGAAACATCCTCTATCACTTGTTGTACCTCCAGTTCCCCAGGGGTATGTCGAGAATTCTAGACCTCCACGAGCTGCATATTCCCATTCTGCCTCTGTTGCCAATCTAAAATGTGGTACAGTTGCAAGTCGTTTTTTCGTGTTCAAATAATCGTTTTTCTTTTTTGTTCTCCAGCTACAAAATGCTTTCGCTTGTGCCCAAGTCACACCTACAACTGGATAATCTTCATAAGCTTGATGATGAAAGTAATCTTGATGCATTGGATCATTATAAGAATAATCAAAATCTTTAACCCAAACTGTTGTATCTGGATAAACCTCTACAACACTATGCTTGATATAATCTTTTCTATTTCCTTGATCTCTTGCTGCTGATTCTTTATCTAACCAAGAATATTTATACTTTAATTTTTCAGTCTTCAACATTCTTTGACCGTTGAAACTCTCTTCTACTGGTATGAACATAGAATCTACCATAACTTCAACATAATACTCATCTGGAAATTCTGCAGTATCCCAAATCAATTCTTCATCCCAATTAAGTCTTCTTTCATCTGGCATTTTATCTGCCATATATTTTTCGTAAGCTGAAGCGTCTGTTGTATCTGTCGCTTTATATTGATATGCTGCAAGTGGTGACGCTGGGTCTTCGGCATCTGAATACAAATCAGCCATTATAGCTAACTCTGTTCTTACAATAGAATCTCTTACCCAAAAAACAAATTCTTTATACTCACTATTTGTGATTTCAGTTTCATCCATATAAAATGGTCTTACTGTTACTGTTCTTGCAGGTGAAGTTAGGGCACCAGAAACATCCTCATCTTGCTTTCCCATAGTAAAAGAACCTCCAGGAATTAAAGTCATTCCATAAGGTTTCTCTGCGTTCCACTGACTATTAGATTTTGCTCCAACCAATTCTCCTTTGTCATTCTTACCACAACTATAAACTATTGTAATAAACAGTATATATAATGCTATTTTTTTCATAATAAAATGTATCTCTTTCTAAATTCGCGTAAACTTAATATTATTTTCTCAATAACAATTAAGTTTTTCTTTATTTTTAATCCTTTTTTTAAAGGACTTTTTTTAATGTTTTATACCATCTGTCTGGTATTTCCTGCTCGTTTGCATTCAAATAATCTTGATATGTACAAGGTATTAACGAATGTCTTTCGTATTTATTATTATTAAAGTTAATTTCCATCCACCATCTTCCACTTTTATTACTTTTATAAAAGTTCAAAACTTCATCTTCCATTGGGACAATAAACTTCTGATATTTTTCTTTTGTTCCAAACGGATAATCATTCGTTCTACAATTTACACCTTCGATAAAATACCAAATAGCTTGCGCTATTAACTGTGATGTTTGTCTTTTATTGTCTAACTTATAATTAAATTCATAAATTCCGAATGAACTCACTTTATCACTTATACCTGCATAACGTGAAATTGAACAGATATCTTCGCCATAAAAACCATTTGGTGTTGCATTATTATTTGCTGGTGCTTCGCTATTGCGAATTGCGCTAATATCTATAGATACAATATCAGCATCACGAAGAATAGGCTCTACTAACTCAATTTTATTTACAACCTCACCTAATCTATAAGCATCAAAAAACAAATCATTAATTAAATCTATTTCTTCTTGCGGATTGAAAAAAGTCTGATAACCTATATTACTAAAATTAAATAAATTGTTTGGTTTCTCCATCACAATCGAACTCAAATATGATTGTGAAGTCACTCCATCTTGTATAGTTCCAAAGTCAAATTTATTATCTATCGATACAATATTAACCATTTGCTCTAAACTATCGTATGCGCGATAATTGGCATATGTCAAATCTTGACCTCCTCCAATAATTATTGGAATAATATTCTTTTTTAATAAATTTGAAAGTAATTCACTAACTGCAAAATAAGTGTCTTCTACAGTATTTCCTTGTGGAATATTACCTAAATCGGCAATTTTAGTTATCCAACTTCCTGGAAAAAGTTGATAAATTTGTTTTCTGATTTCACTTAATCCTTGACCTGTTTCTTCATTATCTATCGCTCTACGACCTTCTTCAACACCAACAATAACAAGACGCACTCCATCTAAATCTGGAATGCCATTCTGAGTAGAATGGATGTCGATATGGTGACCAAGTGTTTGATCTGGTTGCAACATTAAATGCGCAAGAACAGCATCGTCTACTGGACGTAAATAGTCAAAACTCATACTAATTTGAGTCGGTTTTTGGGGTTTAACAATAAGCGAATTTAACAAATTATTTCTTTTTCGCTACTTTTTTCTTAGTTGTTTTCTTTTTTACTTTCTTTTTTGGAGTCTTTTTTTCGATAATAGCTTGCACTTCTTCAAGCGTTAATTTATCAGCTTTAGTTGTTTTTGGCAACTCTATTTTTATTTTTCCTTTGAGGATATTAAAACGTCCCCAACGAGCCTTTTCTACTCGTATTCCTTCTTCTTCCCAATTATGAATTACTTTATCAATCTCTTTCTGCTTCTTCGTTTCAATTAATTCAACAATATTATCAAAGGTTAAATTATCAAAATCATATTTCTTGTTTACATTGATAAACATACTGTTCCATTTGATAAATGGCCCAAAACGTCCAACTCCTTTCTGAACAGGTAACTTTTCGTATTCAGCAATTGGAGCGTCTGCTTTTCTTTTTGCTGCAATCAATTCAATAGCTCTATCTAAATCAACAGTCATAGGATTTTCTCCCTTTTCTAATGACACAAACATATCGCCAAAACGTACATATGGTCCAAAACGACCATTAGAAACAACTACTTCTTCACTTTCATAATTTCCAAGATTCTTTGGTAATAAAAATAAATCTAAAGCATCTTTTAATTCAATATTTCCAAGCGTTTGATCTCCTTGTAAACTTGCAAATTTCTTATCTTCATCTTCTCTATCGCCTATTTGAACCATTGGTCCAAACTTTCCTAAACGCACTAAAACTGTTTTTCCTGATTCTGGATGTTTTCCTAAAATACGTTCACCAGATTCTCTTTCTGCATGCTCTTTTACATGCTCTACTGTTGGATGAAAATCACCATAAAAACCTTTTATCATTTTTATCCAATCTTCTTTCCCGTCTGCAATATCATCAAAATCAGATTCTACTTTGGCTGTAAATCCATAATCAAGAATATTGGCGAAATTGGCAACTAAAAAGTCATTTACAATATTTCCAATATCTGTTGGAACTAATTTTCCTTTATCAGAGCCTACTTTTTCTGTCAAATCTTTTGACGCAACAGCACCATCTTTCAAAGTTAATTGAACATATTCTCTTTCAACACCATCAACAGTACCTTTTTCAACATATCCTCTACGTTGAACCGTAGAAATAGTTGGTGCGTATGTAGAAGGTCTTCCAATCCCTAATTCTTCTAATTGCTTTACTAAAGATGCTTCTGTAAAACGCCCTTTTGGTCTTGTATAACGTTCTGTTGCTGTGATATAATTGTCGTTTAATAATTCTCCTATAGACATTTGAGGTAACATTCCTTCTTGCTCTTCATCTTCATTATCGTTTCCTTCAAGATATACTTTCAAGAATCCATCAAACTTTATAACTTCACCATTTGCAGTGAAAATCTTATCGTTATTAGAGTTTTGAATCTTCACATTGGTACGTTCTAATTGCGCTTCACTCATTTGTGATGCAATCGTACGTTTCCATATCAAACTATACAATCTATCTTGATCATAGTCAACCGAAACAGAATGTACATCCATATTTGTTGGTCGAATTGCTTCGTGTGCTTCTTGAGCTCCTTTGGCTTTCGTCTTAAAATTTCTAGGCTTACTATACTCTTCTCCATATGAAGAAGTGATTTCCATTTGAGCAGCGTTTTTAGCATCATCTGATAAATTTACGCTATCGGTTCTCATATAAGTTATAAGTCCAGCTTCATATAAACGCTGTGCCATCATCATCGTTTTTGCAACAGGAAAATATAATTTTCTTGATGCTTCTTGCTGCAATGTAGATGTTGTAAAGGGAGCTGCTGGTGATTTTTTTGCTGGCGTCTTTTTTAAGTCTGATATAGAAAAATCTGTTCCTTTACAAGAATTTAAAAAAGCCTCCGCTTCTTTCTTTGTGTCAAAATTCTTTGGCAACTTAGCCTTAAATTTCTTTCCTGTTTTATTTGTAAACTCAGCATCAACTCTATAAGATGCTTTTGGTTGAAAGCCTAAAATTTCTCGTTCACGTTCTACAACTAATCTTACAGTAACAGATTGAACTCTTCCTGCAGATAAACCTCCTTTAACCTTTCGCCACAAAACTGGTGATAATTCATAACCAACCAATCTATCGAGCACTCTTCTTGCTTGTTGTGCGTTTACTAAATTATAATTTATTTCTCTCGGATTTTCAACAGCTTTCAAAATCGCTTTCTTTGTAATCTCATGAAAAACAATACGTTTTGTATTCTCTTCCTTCAGTTTCAACTGTTCTGATAAATGCCAAGCGATTGCTTCTCCCTCTCTATCCTCATCACTTGCTAACCAAACAGTATCTGCTTTTTTTGCTAATGCCTTTAATTTGCTAACAACTGCTTTTTTATCGGTTGATACAATATAGTTTGGCATAAAATCACCATCTACATTTATTCCCAATTCCTTGGAAGGTAAATCTGCAATATGCCCAAAACTTGACTCTACTTGAAAATCTTTTCCAAGAAATTTTTCTATCGTTTTTGCTTTTGCTGGTGACTCAACTATTACTAAATTCTTAGCCATATTTTTATATTATTTAACAAAACATACCTTAATATATAGCGGCAATTTTGGAATGCAAAAGTATACAGATTTTTTTAAATTCAAATTTTTTGATTGATTATTTCTAAAAACACCCTTCAAAACAACCTGTTAATTTTCTGCCAATTTGTCATCTTTTTAGTTTTTTGGTTGTATCTTTGCAATCCAATTTTGAGATATGGCAAGTGAACATGTAATAGAAGAAAAAAAACAAGGACAAACCTTGATAACCGAACAAAAAGAAGGTAATTCTAAAAAATTATTTATCGAAAGTTATGGTTGTCAAATGAACTTGAATGATAGCGAAATTGTCGCTTCTATCCTTTCAGAGCAAGGATTTAATACAACCCAAAAACTTGAAGATGCAGATTTAGTTTTGGTAAATACCTGCTCTATCAGAGAAAAAGCAGAAACTACAATCCGTAAGCGATTACAAAAATACAATGCCGTAAAACGTATCAATCCGAAGATGAAAGTTGGAGTTTTAGGGTGTATGGCAGAACGACTCAAAGAAAAGTTTTTAGAAGAAGAAAAAATTGTTGATTTAGTTGTTGGTCCTGATGCATATCGTGATTTACCTAATTTATTGCAAGAAATTGACGAAGGTCGTGACGCAATTAACGTATTATTATCAAAGGACGAAACCTATGGAGATGTGTCTCCTGTGCGTTTAAATTCTAACGGAGTTTCAGCATTTGTATCTATCACAAGAGGATGTGATAATATGTGTACATTTTGTGTAGTTCCTTTTACAAGAGGCCGCGAACGTAGTCGTGACCCTCAAAGTATATTAAAAGAAATTCAAGATTTAGCAGATACTAATTTTAAAGAAATAACACTTCTTGGTCAGAACGTAGATAGTTTTTTATGGTATGGCGGCGGACTTAAAAAAAACTTTAAAAAAGCATCAGAAATTGCTCAAGCAACTGCTGTAGATTTTGCACAACTTCTAGAAATGTGTGCAACTGCATTTCCAAAAATGCGTTTTCGATTTTCAACTTCCAATCCTCAAGATATGGATTTGAATGTACTACACACGATGGCAAAACATCGAAATATTTGTAGTTATATCCACCTTCCTGTTCAGTCTGGAAGTACAGCTGTTTTAAAAGCGATGAATCGCCAACACACAAGAGAAGAATATATGGAATTGGTTGACAATATTCGTAAGATAATTCCTGATTGTGCGTTGAGTCAAGATATGATTGCTGGTTTTTGTGGAGAAACTGAAGAAGATCATCAAGACACATTGAGTTTGATGGAATATGTAAAATATGACTTCGGATTTATGTTTGCTTATTCTGAAAGACCTGGAACTCTAGCAGCAAAGAAAATGCCAGACGATGTTCCGATGGATGTGAAAAAAAGACGTTTAACAGAGATTATCAATTTACAACAAATTCATAGTTTACAAAGAACAAAACACTTTGTAGGGAAAACTGTCGAAGTATTAATTGAAGGTGAATCTAAAAAATCTGATAAACATTGGAAAGGAAGAAATTCACAAAATACTGTTGTGGTTTTTGATAAAGAAAACTACAAAATAGGTGATTTTGTTAATGTAAAAATTGATGATTGTACAAGCGCAACCTTAATTGGAACTGCTATTGAATTTTCAGATAATAACTAATTTAGTAAAAAGTTAAAAAAGTAATAACGTTTAAAAGTTGAGCAACTGCCTTTATATACTTTATTACTCTAAAAATAAAAGTCATTAAGTAAAAATTTAAAAGTAGCATCGCATACTTTATAAACTTTATTACTTTCAAACTTTACAACTATTATACAAATGGAATCATTACAAGCCATAAAACAACGTTTTGGAATTATCGGAAACGATAGGCAATTAGATCGTTCGCTAGAAAAAGCGATGCGAGTTGCACCAACAGATATTTCGGTTTTAGTAACTGGAGAAAGTGGTGTTGGTAAAGAAAATCTTCCGAAAATAATACATGCTTTATCGCACAGAAAACATGCTAAATATATTGCTGTAAACTGTGGAGCAATACCAGAAGGAACTATTGACAGCGAACTATTTGGCCACGAAAAAGGTGCTTTTACAGGTGCGAATGCAACAAGAAATGGATATTTTGAAGTTGCTGATGGCGGAACAATTTTTTTAGACGAAGTTGGAGAGTTACCTTTGACTACACAAGTAAGACTGCTAAGGGTCTTAGAAAACGGAGAATTTATAAAAGTTGGCTCGAGTAAAGTACAGAAAACAGATGTTCGTATTGTTGCTGCTACCAACTTAAAAATGATGGAAGCCATAGAAAAAGGAAAATTTAGAGAGGATTTATACTATCGCTTGAGTACTATCGAAATTGATTTACCACCTTTACGCAATCGAAAAGAAGACATACACTTACTGTTTAGAAAATTCGCTTCAGATTTTGCACAAAAATATCAAATGCCAACAATTAGATTGACTGATGATGCGATTGCTTCTTTGATGAATTACAATTTTCCTGGAAATATTCGTCAGTTACGAAATATTGCTGAGCAAATTTCCGTTATTGAAGAAAACAGAACGGTAACGCGTGTTCAATTGGCAGATTATTTACCTCAACAAGGTAGAAACTTCCCTTCTGTTATTTCTGGAAACAAATCAGGATCAGATTTTACTAAAGATCGTGAAATCATGTACAAAGTCTTGTTTGAGATGAAAAATGAGATCAATGATTTAAAGAAACTTACGTTAGATTTATTGCAAAACGGCAATAATTCTGAGTTTCAAAAAGAAAATCAAAATTTGATAAAAAAGATTTATAGTGATGAACCTTCAGAAGTTGAAAATGACGTAGAAGTTGTTTATCCAGAGAGATATGAAGAAGAAAAAAGCGAAGAATATGACTTTGCAGAAACTGTAGATGAAGACGAAACACTATCGCTACAAGACAGAGAATTTCAAATGATAAAAAAATCTCTTGAACGTAACAAAGGAAAACGTAAATTAGCTGCAAAAGAATTAGGTATTTCTGAGCGAACACTATACAGAAAAATAAAACAATACGATTTGTAGCCAATGCTATAATGAATAAATGATATAATGAGAAAAATAATAAATTTGATTTTTGCTATTACACTTCTTTTGACAACTCAAAGTTGTGGAATTTACTCGTTTGGAGGAGTTACTTTAGACGACCGTATTAAAACAGTTCAGATTGATTATTTTGCAAATAATGCTTTGTTGGTTGAGCCAACTTTGAGTCAGCAAATGACTATCGCATTACAAGATTTATTTACAAGTCAAACCAATTTAACTGCTGTAGATAGCGGAGGAGATATTCATTTTGAAGGAGAAATTACAGGTTACCGTATCAATCCAATGACAGCGACTTCTGCTCAAACTGCGGCTCAAAACAGGCTGACTATTTCTGTAAATGTCCGTTATTTTAATAAATATGAAGAAGACAATGAATTTGAACGTCCTTTCTCTTTTTATTATGATTTTGATGCAAATTCTCAACTTACAGGTAGTATTTTAGAAGATGCTTTTACAGAAATTTTAGAACGAATTACGCAAGATATTTTTAATGCTTCAGTAGCAAAGTGGTAAATGAATACGACAGATTTTACATATCTAATTAACAATCCAAATAAACTGAATAAGGAACATACCAAGCAATTGGAAGATGTTATTTCTGCGTTTCCTTACTTTCAATCTGCAAGAGCATTGCATCTTAAAGGTTTAAAAAACCAAGATAGTTTTAGATACAATGAAACATTAAAAACTACGGCCGCATATACTACAGACAGAAGTGTTTTGTTTGATTTTATAACTTCTTCTTTCTTTACTGATGATTATCAAACTCCTGAAGAAATTGACGTTGTAGATATTGAATCTATTGAAGTAATTCATAGGAAATTAGCAGATACTTCAACAACATCTGAAGAAAAAGCAACTATAGACTTTCTTGAAATTGGAAAACCTATCGAATTTAAAAACGATGAATCTCATTCTTTTAATCAATGGTTACAATTAAGTACTTTTAAGCCAATTGAACGTGAAGAAAAAAGTGAATCAAAAATAGATAAGCATGAAGAAAAAATTGATTTAGTTGATCAATTTATCGCTAAGAATCCAAAAATAAAACCAATAAAAAACGAGTCATATAATCCAATAGTTACACAAAATGAACCAACAGATTATAGCACCTTAATGACAGAAACACTTGCAAAGGTATATTTGGAACAAAAAAAATATAAAAACGCTATAAAAGCATATCGCATTTTAAGTTTGAAATATCCAGAAAAAAGTAGCATCTTTGCACACCGAATTAAAGCAATAAAATTATTAGATAAAAATTAGATTATGAGTCACACAATATTTTTAATATTAATTATAATAGTAGCAATCCTACTTGTATTAATCATAATGGTTCAAAACCCTAAAGGTGGAGGATTATCTTCATCATTTGGTGGAGGTGGATCTCAATCAGTTGGAGGTGGAGTTCAAAACACTACAAGTTTCTTAGATAAAAGTACTTGGGCGCTTTCAATTGCATTGTTAGCATTGGTATTATTATCAAACTTTGCGCTACCAAATAAAAACAATACGCCAACAGATACAACAATTCAAAATACGCTTGATGATAGAGATATTCAAGCACCAATTGAAGAGCCAACTACAAAGCAGATTGATTCTATCAACTAAATTGTAATTATATAAAACAAAGGAAATGCCAACGGAAATGACACGTTGGCATTTTTTTTTACATTTTGACCGCTTTTTATATTTGGCATACTTTTGGGAAAAGAGTTATCAAACAAATAATAAACTAAAAATCATTTCGATATGAGTAAAGTAAACATAAAACCATTGGCTGATAGAGTTCTTATTCTGCCAACACCTGCAGAAACTAAAACTGCAAGTGGAATTATCATTCCAGATTCAGCAAAAGAGAAACCTCAAAAAGGAACTGTAATTGCTATAGGAAAAGGAACAAAAGATGAACCAATGACTGTAAAAGTTAGAGATACTGTTCTTTACGGAAAGTATGCCGGAACTGAATTAACTGTTGATGGTAAAGATTATTTAATCATGAGAGAAAGCGATATTTTCGCAATCTTATAAATTTGTTAAATCGTTGATTTGTTTATTCGTGTAGTTGTAAAAACTTCATGAATAAAATTCAACTTAAACTAATCAATGAATTGTTTCTGTTAGTGAAAAACTTACAATTACACAATTCAACAAATAAACAAAATACAATATTATGGCGAAAGATATAAAATTTGATATAGAAGCACGTGACGGTTTAAAACGTGGTGTTGATGCATTGGCAAACGCAGTAAAAGTAACATTAGGACCAAAAGGACGTAATGTAGTTATTGGTAAATCTTTTGGTGGACCAATAATTACTAAAGATGGAGTTTCAGTTGCAAAAGAAATTGAACTTTCAGATCCGTTAGAAAATATGGGGGCTCAAATGGTAAAAGAAGTTGCTTCTAAAACCAATGATTTAGCAGGAGACGGAACTACAACTGCAACTGTGCTAGCACAAGCAATTGTAAAAGAAGGATTGAAGAATGTTGCCGCAGGAGCAAATCCAATGGATTTGAAACGTGGAATTGACAAGGCTGTTACTGCAATTGTTGCTGACTTACATAAACAGTCTAAAACGGTTGGAAACAAATCTGATATGATAAAACAAGTCGCTTCTATTTCTGCTAATAATGACGAAACAATTGGTGATTTAATTGCTGAAGCATTTGGGAAAGTAGGAAAAGAAGGTGTTATAACTGTTGAAGAGGCAAAAGGAACAACAACTTATGTAGATATTGTTGAAGGTATGCAATTTGATAGAGGTTATTTATCTCCTTACTTTGTTACCAATACAGAAAAAATGCTAACAGATTTAGAGAATCCGTATATTTTATTGTTCGAAAAGAAAATAGCATCATTAAAAGATTTACTTCCTATTTTAGAGCCAGTTTCTCAAAGTGGAAAACCTCTATTGATTATCGCTGAAGATGTTGAAGGAGAAGCTTTAGCAACTTTGGTAATGAATAAATTACGTGGAGCATTAAAAATTGCTGCAGTTAAGGCTCCAGGATTTGGAGATCGTAGAAAAGCAATGTTACAAGACATCGCAATTTTAACTGGTGGAACTGTAATTTCTGAAGAACTTGGTTTGTCGTTAGAGAAAACAACTTTAGACATGCTAGGAACTGCAGAAAGAATTACAATAGACAAAGACAATACAACTATTGTGAATGGATCTGGAAGTGCAAAGGAAATCAAAGCAAGAGTAAGTCAAATTAAAGCTCAAATCGAAACTACGACTTCAGATTATGATAGAGAAAAACTACAAGAACGTTTAGCAAAATTGGCTGGAGGTGTTGCAGTTTTATATGTTGGTGCTGCAAGTGAAGTTGAAATGAAAGAGAAAAAAGATAGAGTTGACGATGCATTACACGCTACAAGAGCTGCCGTTGAAGAAGGTATAATTGCTGGAGGTGGAGTTGCTTTGGTTAGAGCAAAATCTGTTTTGCAAAAAATTACTACTGATAATTTAGACGAAATAACAGGAGTAAAAATAATTGATAGAGCAATCGAAGAACCTCTTCGTCAAATTGTTGAGAACACTGGAAAAGAAGGTTCGGTAGTTGTTTCAAAAGTGATGGAAGAAAAAGGTGATTTTGGTTATAACGCTAAAACTGGTGAGTATGTAAAAATGCTAAAAGCTGGAATTATTGATCCAACAAAAGTAACTCGTGTTGCATTAGAAAATGCAGCTTCTGTTGCTGGAATGATACTTACAACCGAATGTGCTCTAGTAGACATCAAAGAAGATTCTCCTGCTGCAGGAATGCCGCCAATGGGTGGAGGAATGCCTGGAATGATGTAGTGGCGAATCGCCACTGATAAAATTGAAGGATTCGGCTTAAAATAAAACTAAAGAATCTATTGAATAAAAAAATCCGTCGCGCCTAATTGGCGGACGGATTTTTTATGATTATTTATTTTATGAATTGCTATTT
>CALIIP010000070.1 GCA_938018045.1 uncultured Flavobacteriaceae bacterium | reverse complement strand
AGATGCTGTGAAAGACTGAATTTCGTCATCACATACAGCATTTACTTTTTTATTTCCTGCTTTTTCAAATGTTGAAACAAGCATAGAAATGTCTTCTGCTTTGTCAGCATCTTTATTGTACCAAGAATTAAATAATTGAATGAAGATCCATTGTGTCCATTTATAATAATCTGGATTCGAAGTTATTACTTCTCTAGACCAATCAAATGAAAACCCAATTCTATCTAATTGTCTTCGATATGTTTTTATATTTTCTTCAGTTGTTTTTGCAGGATGTTGTCCTGTCTGAATAGCATATTGTTCTGCAGGTAATCCAAACGAATCATATCCTTGAGGATGCAAAACATTAAAACCTTTATGACGCTTGTAACGTGCATAAATATCAGATGCAATATATCCTAATGGATGACCAACATGAAGTCCTGCTCCAGATGGATACGGGAACATGTCTAACACATAATATTTTGGCTTGTCAGAAGTATTACTGGCTTTAAATGTTTCATTCTTAGCCCAATATTTTTGCCAATTCTTTTCTATTTCAATATGATTGTATTGCATTTTTTGCTCTTTTAAGAAGTTGCAAATTTACGCTTTCTAAAGAAAACAGTGAAGTGTTTGTATCAATTAAAATATATAGACTTTATTCTAAAAAAAACGTTGCTGTCATTCCTGCGAAGGCAGGAATCCAAAAACAACCTAATTATAGATTCCTGCCTTCGCAGGAATGACAAAATTATATTCTTATGCTAATTAAGTAGTCCTATTTCCGTAATTTTGAAACTTCTAAACTGATATAAAATTGACAAAAAATCTTTACAAAGCACATTTTGCCTTACTTGGCGCAAATATTATTTATGGTGTTAATTATATAGTTGCCAAAGGTATCATGCCAAATAAAATTGGTCCTTCTGCGTTTATTTTTCTACGGATTTTTGGTGCTGGAATTTTATTTTGGTTCATTAAGTCATTTATCAAAGAAAAAATTGAGAAGAAAGATTTTTTAAGACTGATGTTTTGTGGTCTTTTTGGGATCGCTATTAATCAATTGTTATTTTTTCACGGTCTTAATTTAACCTCGCCAATTGACGCTTCTATTATCATGACTTCACTTCCAGTATTGGTTATGATATATAGTTTCTTTATTTTAAAAGAAAGAATAACAGCCTATAAATTGGCAGGAATCGCTATTGGTGCAATTGGTGCAATCGTGTTAATTGTTTATGGGAATAAATCTGGTGGAACAAGTTCTTTATTAGGTAATTTATTTATTTTTATAAACGCCTGTTCTTATGGCTTATACCTAGTCATTGTCAAACCTCTAATGAAAAAATACAATACCATTACAATCATTAGTTGGGTGTTCCTTTTTGGATTTGTTTTTATGTTCCCTTTTGGAATCCAAGACTTATTAGTTACCGATTTTTCAGCGTTTACAACAAGCACATATTTAACCATCACTTTTGTGATTCTAGGTACTACCTTTTTTGCTTATTTATTTAATATTTACGCATTAAATCATGTGGCTCCATCTGTTGCCGGAAGTTACGCATACCTTCAACCTGCAATTAGTTTTATAATGGTTATAATTTATGCATTTGTTTTTAATCAGAAAGAATATGAACAAGACATTAATCTAATTAAAATTCTAAGTTGTCTCTTTGTAGTAATTGGTGTTTATCTTATCAGTAAGAAAAAGAAAGAAGTGAAAAGTTAAGATTCATTAAATAAAAAAAGCCTTAAAAATAATATTTTAAAGCTTCTTTTAAGAATTTATTTTGGGGATTATTTGTTGCGTGTTAAGGTCAAAAATAAATTATAACTTTACGTTATTCTTTAATACAACGGATTCCAGAGCCTATTTGGATAGCATTATTACCATAGAAAATGTCTTCGGTATCATAAAGTTGTGCAAGAACTCTAGTTCTAGAACCTAAAGGAAGGCTCGTATTCACATTAGTTGTTGCCCAAGTACAGATTCCCTGTCCTAACGTTGCGCCACCAAACGCATTGATGTAGCCATTTGGCAATCCTTCGAATCCAATAGCATTTGTTCCATTTCCAGAACTTGGCAACCAACCACTTGATGATTTCAATGCAGAAACCTCTTGATTTTCAAATCCGTTTTGTGATAAGTAATTTTCTAATTCTTCAAAATCTGCCTTTGAAGGTATTCTCCATCCTTCTGGTGCTAATTTACCACTTTCAATTGCCCAATGATTATACATTGCTCCATAAAAGTCGAATGGTAATTCTTCATCAACTACATTATTTAAGTCGTTAGTATCTGCCCATTGATATTGAGGAGTTTGATTTGGTATATCTCCCCAATTCATACCAAATAAATATTCAGTAATAGGCGTTCCGTCATTAAAAGTTGTTGTCTTTAAATTTTCTAACATCCAAGTTTGATTCCCTATTTTTATTGTATTGTATACATTTCCATCTGAATCGGTAACTGTTAATTCAGGTTCTGTCATTGATGAATCATCATCTTTAGAGCAACTGAAAAGTGTTACAATTGTTATTAAAAGCATTAATTTTTTCATAAATATTATATTATTGTGTAATTGTTGTGTTCAGTAATGTTTGTCAAATATCCTACAAACACTCTTGATAATTTGAACCTCTTCTATATAAAGTTTTATTTAACTCTCCATCTTTAAACCACTCTACAATATTGTTATCGCAAGAAACTTTAATGTCAAATGTAGAAACATTACCAAAATGAAAGTCCATAGTTAAAAGATCACCTTCAATAATATAATCTTCTGTTCCTGGTATTGCCTCTCCAAACACATTATCTGTACCGTAATAAGTAAATTGCTCTCCTTCACTAAATGTATTCATTATTCTGTCTTCAAAACCTGCTAAAAGCCATTCGCTCCCTTCAAGTATTTGTACTTTTTCTTGAATTGACAATTCTTCTACAATTAAGTCTTCTGATGGGTCACTACATGCTATTAATGTAATTGTAAACATAAAGCAAATAAAAATTCTGTTGATGATGTTTTTCATGATAATTGATTTTTAAATTAATATTATTTTGTTGAGACAAATTAACAAGTAATGAATTGTTTTTAACTACAAAAGAATGGTTAAAGGGAAAAAAAACCTTTAAAGAGGAAAGAAAATACGTTAAAGAAACTCAATGTTTTAAGCATTTAGCCACTGTTTAAACTCAGCAGCCTTATTTTTACTAATAATTATTTCTTCTGAAGTTTTAGAATTCAAAACAATTTTTAATTGACTATTTCCGTACCTAATAATCTTATCTATTGCAGAAATACTAATTATAAATTGTCTGTTTGCTCTAAAGAATAAACTCGGATTAAAATTCGCATACATTTCATCTAAACTTGAATTGGATGTAGATTTTTTACCATCAATATTTACAACGTAGGTAATTGTATTTTCTGTATATACATATATAATGTCTTTTATTAGTACAGGTACTAATTCGTTTCTCATATATGTTAAAATTCTTTCTTTGCTTTTCTCTGAGTTTTCTTCTGACGCATTATTATCATTTAGCATCCCTATTTTTTCTTTGTATGAAACTAGATCTGTATTCAATTTAGATAAATTAAGTAATTCAGAAGTTAAATCGGAATTTTTCAACTCTAATTGTTTTTCATATCTACTTCCAATAATTCTTACAGCTAAAGATGAAAGTATCACGGCTAAGATTCCCATTATAAAAAATATCACATAAAATTTATACGATAGATTTTTCATCTGAATTTCAATACCATTAACGTTTACATTAGCCGCAACAATAAGGTCAGAATTTTTGGTAGGCGCTATATAAATAATCTCAGAAATATAATCTTCAGATTTATGTGAATTGTTAACTAGTAATTCATACAAGTCTTCTGAATTATTTTTTTCACTTAAAGACGATAATAAGTCTGGATTAGAATTTATACTTTGGCCTATTTTTGTAATATCTGGATCGCAAACTTTTTGTCCAGACCAGTTAAAAACAGTAATAAACCAAGTATTAGAGTTTGAACCAGAAATTGTGTTTTGAAGGTTTTCAATTATTTTTTGCTTATCAATTTTATTCTCTAATTGAAAATCTAACATTTTAGAAATTTCATTAGCCTCTCGTTTACTAGATTCCACCTGAATCTCAATAAGTTGATTTGCACTAGCTTTAATAAAATACTGCGCTGTTACTATTGCTAAAAACACAAAAATAAGTGTTATCGCTAAAATTGTTAAAAAGTATAATCTGTCTTTTCTCACCTAAAAAAAATTTCAATTTCGAAAGGTAATATTATTAATTGAATATTTCTATTTTCCTTTTTAAAGGTTTTTTTTCCTTTTCAGCACTATTTATTAGTGTTAATAAGAATATTTATTGTTTTTTTGATTCAGATTAAAAGAATTATTTTTACAATCATAAAATGATATTCAAAAAAAAAATACTTTACCTATTTATTTTAATTTTATCTATAGGTGTATTTGTATTAATTTTTTCAAATAAAGAGAAGAATTACGCAAATACAAAACCTAGTTTTGTTGTCAATTCAAATGAATTAATTAATGCTTATATTCAAGATGAAGAAAAAGCAAACGCTTTATATACAGATAAACTAATTGAAATTTCTGGCACAATAAAAAAGATTAATTATTTAAATCAAAAAAGTAGCATTATACTAAATAGTGATTTTAATGATTCTGGAATTATTTGTGAATTAAATAATAGCGAAAGTAGTAAACTGTCAAAATTAAGTAAGAACAGGAAGGTAATTGTGAAAGGAATTTGCAAAGGTTTTTTAAAAGATGTGGTCCTTTTGAATTGTTATTTAGATACTATTAAAACTTATGAATAAATTATATATATATTTATTATTTAGCTCCTTGTTTGTCAATGATACCGACAATCAATTTATTGCTAGACAAGGTCAAATTTCATTTTTTTCTTATACATCTGTAGAAAATATTGAAGCTAAAAACAATCAAGTTTTAAGTATTTTAGATGTTGAAAAGAATGAAATAGCCATAAGTATGCTAATGAGGGCTTTTACATTTAAAAAAGACTTAATGTATGAGCATTTTAATGAGAGTTATATTGAGTCTGATGTTTTCCCGAAAGCAACTTTTAAAGGTAAGATAATAGAGTTTGAAAAAAATAAAAAATCTCAAATAAAAATCATTAAAGGCGAAATTACAATTCATGGAATATCTAAAGAAATTGATATAAAAACAACTATAGATAAAACAAAAAACGGTTATATTATTGAAGGTGAAGTCGATTTAGTTGTAAAAGATTTTAATATTAAAATTCCGCCTATTTTATCTAAAAATATAGCCAAAGTTGTTTCTGTAAAGTTTAACTTTCAATACTATCCTTATGAATAATTCAACATCAAAATATATTTTTACTTTTACTTTTTTCTTTGTTACTTTCTTAGGGTTTTCTCAAGATTTACTTTCTAAATTAGACAAAGAATATCCAGAAGAACCGGTTTATGAAATCGCAACTTTTAAAACCACAAGAATAGGTCTTGGACATTCGATAGAAGTTCGTAAAAAAGGTGCTTTAGAAATTTCATTATTTAATAGATTTTGGAATCTAGAAGAGAAGACTAAAAAACGTTTTATTGCTGATGAAGTAAATCTAAGGTTTGGTTTAAATTATGCAATTACAGATAATTTTACAGTTGGTGGTGGATATAGTAATTTTGACAAAATATCTGATGGATTTATAAAATATAAATTATTAAAACAGCAAAAAAATGCTTCCAAGGCTCCTGTAAGTATTGTGTTATTTCAGGCAATTTCTCATAGAAACAAAACTGAATATGAAAATAATTTGTACGCTCCAGATGATATTGTAAACTCTGAAGTTTATAGTTATGCAAGTCAAATTTTGATTGCTAAAAAATTTAGCCCAAATTTTTCTGCGCAATTATCTCCAACATATATAAATCATTCCAAACCTTTTTTAAACGATCAACCTTTAAGTCAATTTGCTATAGGTTTAGGAGCGAGATATAAAGTTAATGGACATATTTCATTAGTTTCAGAATATTATTACAATACAAATCCGGTAAAATCTGTTTCTACTTATGATCCTTTTATGTTTGGAATAAACTGGGAGTTGAGCCATCTACTTTTACAGTTTCAATTTACAAATACTAGACATTTAGCTGAAAGTGCCTTTATTACTCAAACTCAAAATAAATTTAATTTTGAAGATGGTAATTTTCATTTTGGATTCAATGCTATATTTGTACTTCATACAAATAAGAATAAATTAAAATAGTAAAATAGGATTTAGTAATTTTCCTGAATATAATATCCAAATCATAGATAAGATTGCTGAAAGATTCATAGCAAACCCAAACATTTTCATCTGAAATAAATTATAGGGTTTCTCTTTAAAAAAGATAAATACATCTAAAATAAGCCATGCAGAAAACACACCTAAAAATCCTGCTAGAATAAAATCGTTAAACCAAACTGATAGAATATATGTTTCTACTAAAAGTAAAAACAACATCAATAATTTTGTTTTCTTCCTTCCAATTAACGTTGCTGTAGTTTTCTTTCCAGCAGCAATATCTGGCTCAATATCCATTATTTCACCTGCAATATGTGCTTGAAAAGCAAATAATGTTAAATACAAAATAGTTTGCCAAGGCAATTGATTTAAATCATTTAAAAGCACACTAAAAAAAGCAGTAAATACATAACCGATTTGAATGCAAATCTCAAATGGCGGGCGTTCTTTTATTCTGAAAGGTTTAAAATTATAAACGATATTTATAACAATCATAAAAAGTAATAATAGTAACATTTTATAACCTGCAATAATTGTAAAGTATATGATAAATGGGATAATTACTATTGCAACTTTCTTTGGCACAGAAACAAGTTGAGCAATTGAAGATTTGGCTCCGAAAATAAAATTCCCTTTTCTTTCATTGAGTTCGTCTGCTTTTTGATCGTTGTAATCATTTAAGCCATACACGAGATAATTCAAAGGAAAAGTGACAAACAATAAACCAATCCAAAATAAATTTGATTCCCAAAAATTGCTTTCTAAACTAAATGGAACTAAGTAAATCCAAATTGTAGGAAACCACAATCCTGGTCTAGATATTTTTAAATCGTGAAGCGCTTTTTTCAAGTTTAATTTTCGAGTTAATTGGTTACTCAAAAGTAGCAGAAAAATACGTCAATTCGAGTGATTTTTAGTAGTAAAACGAATAAAAATAGTATCAAGAATAGTGTTTTAAGTATAAATGAGTTCTCGATACAAATTTTTATCAAAATTTCACTCGAACTGACAAGTGTAGAGTTTTTTAATTAAAAAATTTAGGCTAATCTAAATTTTTATTTAAATTAACAAAAAATATCCATATCTTTGGATGGTGAAAACTGAATTATCATATACAGAAGAAAATTATTTGAAGGCTATCTTTAGTCTTTCAAGAAAAAGTGATACTGCGGTAAGCACAAATCATCTTGCCGAAAAATTAGATACAAAACCTTCTTCCATAACTGATATGGTTAAAAAATTGGCTGATAAAAAATTGGTTGATTATGTAAAGTATAAAGGAGTATTATTGACCAAAAAAGGGAAACTGACAGCAATTTCAATTATCAGAAATCATAGGCTTTGGGAAGTTTTTTTGGTAGATAAATTAGATTTTAAATGGGATGAAGTTCATGATCTTGCAGAACAACTTGAGCATATAAAATCAACTCAATTGATTGATCGTTTAGATGCTTTTTTAAACCATCCTACACATGATCCTCATGGAGACCCAATTCCTGATAAAAACGGAAATATAGAGCTTAGAATGAGTGAACCTCTAGCAAATGCTGAAGTAGGAACAAACTCAATTATTGTTGGTGTACACGATTCCTCCTCTGATTTTTTAAAGTTTCTAGATACCTTTAAGATTAAGTTAGGAAGTGAAATTAAAGTAATTCAAAAAGAAAAATTTGACAATTCTATGCTTATAGAAATTGACAAATCACAATTTTCAATATCACATCAAGTCACAAAAAATTTACTTATAAAAAATTAATAAATATGGATCAAATAATTGCTTATTTTGAAAAATTAGACCCAATAGTTGCGGCATTATACGCAGGATTGTTTACGTGGTGCTTAACTGCAATTGGAGCAGGATTGGTGTTCTTTTTCAAAGCATCAAACAGAAAATTATTAGATGCCTCTCTAGGTTTTACAGGAGGCGTAATGATTGCTGCAAGTTTTTGGTCGTTGCTATCACCAGCAATTGAATATGTAGAAATGCAAAAAGAAATGGGATTAACTTCATTACCGTCTTGGTTTGCTCCTGCTGTAGGGTTTTTATTAGGAGCATTATTTTTATACGCTTTAGACAAACTCATTCCGCATTTACATCTATTCAAAAAAATTGAAGAGGCTGAAGGTCCAAAAACAAAATGGAAAAAAACAATATTATTAGTATTGGCAATAGCGCTGCACAACATTCCTGAAGGGCTTGCAGTTGGTGTCGCATTCGGTGCGCTTGCAAACCCAGAGTTATTGGGAATGGAAGGTCATAATGTGTTTACAATCGGTTCTGCAGTTGCATTGGCAATCGGAATCGGAATTCAAAATTTCCCAGAAGGATTTGCGGTTTCTATGCCATTGAGAAGACAAGGTGTTAGTAAATTTAAATCGTGGCAATGGGGACAATTATCTGCAATTGTAGAGCCTATATTTGCAGTAATTGGTGCTGCTATAGTGATGACCGTTTTACCTATTTTACCTTATGCATTGGCATTTGCTGCAGGTGCAATGATATTTATTGTTGTAGAAGAAGTAATTCCTGAAAGTCAAAGTGGAGGAAATACAGATCTCGCAACTATTGGATTAATTCTTGGATTTATTGTAATGATGACCTTGGATGTAGGGTTAGGGTAGAAAAATTTATAATATTAGTGACAACCACAATCATCTTTTCCACAAGATTTTGTGGTTTTTTTTGGCTTGTAAAAATATTTTTTTGCAAGAAAAATAACAGCTAAAAAAACTGAAATGTAGACTAATATTTCTTGAGTGTTTTCCATATTATTTCAAAAA
>CALIIP010000069.1 GCA_938018045.1 uncultured Flavobacteriaceae bacterium | reverse complement strand
ATTTTGCTTGCTTTTCATTTATTCGTGATCGCGACAGGATTCGAACCTGTGACCGTCTGCTTAGAAGGCAGATGCTCTATCCAGCTGAGCTACGCGACCGTTCACTAATTGTTAAAATATTTTGTCGGGGTGGCAGGATTCGAACCTGCGACCTCCTCGTCCCAAACGAGGCGCGATGACCGGGCTACGCTACACCCCGAAAATATTTTTTTTATGCGGAGAGGAAGGGATTCGAACCCCCGGTACCCGTAAAGGTACAACTCCTTAGCAGGGAGCCCCGATCGACCACTCTGGCACCTCTCCTTAAAATATGTAATGAACTTATTTTTGCGAGTGCAAATGTAGCATTCCATTTACAATAACACAACAAATAAACAAATAAATTTACAAATAAACTTTCTTCTATTCTGGGTACTCAATTCTAAGGTGGTAAATATTTTTTAATTTCTTTTTTAAAACTTTTTTAACCAATTCTATATCTTTAAAAGTAATATCGGCATTCATAAATTGACCATCTTCCATTTGTTTTGAAACAATCTTATCAATAAGATTTTCAAAAACTTGGGCAGTTGGCTCTTTTATGCTTTTAGAAGCTGCTTCAGCAGCATCACACATCATCAATATTGCAGTTTCTTTAGAAAAAGGATTTGGTCCTGGATATCTAAACTTTTCAATATCAACAGATTCATTCACGGCTTTTTCTTGCATATAAAAATAGTAAACCAAACTTGTTCCATGATGAGTTCTAATAAAATCAATAACTCTATCTGGTAAACGATGTTTTCTTGCTAATTCTATACCATTGATTACGTGGTCTAAAATAATTGTTGCACTATCAATATTTGAAAGTTCGTTATGAGGATTTAAACTTGTAGATTGGTTTTCAATAAAATACATTGGGTTTATTAATTTTCCAATATCATGATATAATGCTCCTGTTCTAACTAACATTGCATTAGCGCCAATCTCGTTTGCTGCAGCTTCAGCCAAGTTGGCTACTTGCATAGAGTGCTGAAAAGTTCCTGGGGCTTTTTCTGCTAATTCACGCAACAAAGTAGAATTTGTATTTGATAATTCTAATAAGGAAACATCCGAAACCAAACCAAATAATCGTTCATAAACAAAAATTAAGATAGTTGCCAAGAATGCTAGCATACCATTAAAAGCAAACAACCCAAAGTAAAACCAATTTAAATTTTGAACATTTCCGTCATGAATAATTGTAAAAGCTACATATGTAATCATATAAATGAGCACAATCTGACCTATAGAAATAAACAGATTAACTCTTTTGTAAAGTTCTGAAACGGTTAGAATTGTTACAATTCCAGCAATTATTTGTAAAAATATAAATTCAAAACTATTTGGCACAACAAATCCCAGAAGAAGAACAGTTAAAACATGTGCAAACAATCCTAAACGAGCATCAAAAAATGCTTTTAATATAATTGGCAAGATACATAGCGGAACTGCATAAACATACTTCGCATCATAATTGACAACTATACTGACTAAAAAAACCATCAACAAAACATTTAAAAAAATGAGTGTTATTTTATTATTGTTGTTATAAATTTCAAAACGATATTTCCTTAAAAAAAGTAGCAACATCAATAAGGCCAATGCTACCAAAATTGAGTACCCAAAAACAATCCAATTATAATTTGATTTACTCCATACTTGAGATTCTAGTTCGCGTTTAATAGATTCCAAAGCCTCTAATTTTTTACCCTCTACAATATCTCCTTTTGAGATAATTCGTTCACCTTTTGATATAAAGCCTTTTGTGTATGAAATATTACCAATCGCATTTTCCTTTACTTTTTGTGTGAAATCATTATCATAACTGACATTTGATTTTATAACATCAGATAAAATATTTAATAATTGTGTGCGAATTTCTGGTAAAGAGACTTCCATTAAACCATCATTAATTAATCCTAACAGTTGACTAGATTTTACTAAATCTTCATGTTTTATATCGTATGCTAAATTCTCTTTTCGTATGGTTATTTCACTCGTATTATTTCTTAACTTTTGTTCACTTTGATTGTCTATAAATCCATGTTTATAAACTTTATTTATAATATTTTCTCCAATTATTCTTAGAGAACTTTCATTGTTTTCTATAAATGTGTTTTTATAAAATTCTGAAAGAACATTCTCTTTTACTTCTATATTATATACAAAATATATTTTTGATTTTTTCTCAATATCAGAAATTTCAGTATCAATTTCTTTTTGTGATTTCTGTATTGCGAAATCTAACGGAGCAATATAATTTTCATATTGCCAAGGCTTACCTTTGAAGTAATCATATTTGAACTTCCCTCCTTTTGGAAGTAAAAAAACGATTAAAAAAATCGTTAATATATATAAGATAGCTTTATATATAAATGAATGGTTATGTAACAACTGATTCAAAAGTTTCTTCATACATCAAAAGTAAATAATAAATAGTTATAATTTTAATTTAGTCTAATATCATTCGGAATAATGATAGTATGAACAAAAATGATTAAATTTGTATCATAATTTTAACAGCATATATAGATGAATAAAGATATTGTAATTGTATCAATGGCTAGAACAGCAATTGGAAGTTTTATGGGCAGTTTATCGACTGTTTCAGCAACAAAACTAGGTTCAACTGCTATAAAAGGGGCTTTGGAGAAAATCAACTTATCACCAAATTTGGTTGATGAAGTATTGATGGGAAATGTAATTTCTGCTGGTTTAGGTCAAGCACCTGCTCGTCAAGCAGCAATTTTTGCTGGAATTCCAGATACAGTTCCTTGTACAACTATCAATAAAGTATGTTCATCTGGAATGAAAGCCGTTATGCAAGCAGCACAAGCAATACAATGTGGAGACGCTGAAATTGTTGTTGCTGGTGGAATGGAAAATATGAGTAGTATTCCTCATTATATGGATGGTAGAAAAGGTGTGAAATTAGGAACTATTAAAATGACTGACGGTCTTCTTTTAGATGGATTGACAGATGTATATGAACAAAAACACATGGGAACTTGTGGGGATTTATGTGCAACAGAATATAATTTTTCTCGTGAAGATCAAGACGCATTTGCTATTGAATCTTACAATCGTTCTGCAAAAGCATGGAGTGAAAATAAATTTGCTAATGAAGTTGTTCCTGTAGAAATTCCTCAAAGACGTGGAGACGCAATTATTTTCAGTGAAGATGAAGAGTATAAGAATGTGAAAATGGAAAAAATTCCAACGCTACGTCCTGTTTTTTCTGCTGATGGAACTGTTACTGCAGCGAATGCTTCAACATTAAATGATGGTGCTGCTGCAATGGTGTTGATGAGTGCTGAAAAAGCATCAGAATTAAAATTAAAACCAATTGCAAAAATACTTTCTTATGCAGATGCTGCTCAAGAACCAAAATGGTTCACCACTGCACCTGCTAAAGCACTTCCAAAGGCATTAAGTAAAGCGAATATAAATATTGATACTGTAGATTACTTTGAATTCAATGAGGCCTTTAGTGTTGTTGGTTTGGCTAACATCAAAATATTAGGTTTAAACGCTGACAAAGTGAATGTAAACGGAGGAGCAGTTTCTCTTGGTCATCCATTAGGAATGTCTGGAGCAAGAATTATTATGTCTCTTATTTCAGTATTAGAACAGAATAACGGTAAAATTGGTGCTGCAGCAATATGCAATGGTGGCGGTGGCGCAAGTGCAATTGTTATTGAAAAAATTTAATTAACTATTCCCTCAAATGCTTTACGGAATTTGTAATTTAAGTATTATACCTATTCGCTTAGAACCAAGCGATAAGGTCGAAATGACTTCTCAAATATTATTTGGAGAGCATTTTAAAGTACTTGAAAAACAAAAAAAATGGAGTAAGATTAGACTTGCTTTTGATAAATATGAAGGTTGGATTGATAACAATCAATATCAAGAAATAGCAGAAGAAACATATCAAAATATAAAAAACTCACAAACTTATTTAACAGGAGAATTAATTGATTTCATTTCTGATGAAAATCAATATTTAACACTTGCTCCTCTAGGAACAACACTTCCATTTTATAAAAATAGTGAACTAAAAATTGACTCCTCAATTTTAAAATATGATGGAATTGTAATTTCAGAAGTTCTTGATAAAAATACCATAATTAAAACCGCATTTAGATATTTGAATACTCCTTATCTTTGGGGAGGAAAAACACCTTTTGGAATAGATTGTTCTGGTTTTACTCAAATGGTCTATAAACTTTGTGGATATCGTTTATTTAGAGATGCTCCAAAACAGGCAACTCAAGGTGAAGTTTTAAGTTTTATTGAAGAAAGTGAGCCTGGAGATTTAGCATTTTTTGATGATAAAGAAGGCAATATTGTTCATGTTGGTATTATTATGAAGGATAACTATATTATTCACGCTCATGGAAAAGTACGTATAGACAGATTAGATCATAGCGGAATTTACAATGTAGATTCGAAAAAGCACACTCATAAATTGCGAGTCATTAAAAAAGTTATATAACAAAAAATCCCAAATAAATTATTTGGAATTTTTTGTTTTGATGGAAATAATAGTTTATTCAACTTTTTTATCCATATCTAAGTTTTCATACAAACTATTCAACTGAATTTTTCCAGTATCTGAAGCTTTCAATTCATAAGCTTTTTCTAAATATGGCAAACTCTCTTTAAGAATTGGTACCATTTTCTGTGCTTTAATTTGATCATATTTAGCGAAATTCATAGAATTAGCATCCATTTCTTTCTGAACTGGTTCTATTTTTTTAAGTATTAAATTCCCCATATTCCCATAAGCTTCAGCATAATCAGGCTTTAATTCAATTGCTTTTAAAAGGTGCTTTTTTGCTTTATCATAATCAATATCCATACTTAATGTTCCTACATTATAATGTAGTCCAGCATTATTTGGTTCTATAGCAAGCGCTTCTTCTATTTTCTCAGAATATTTAGTGTTATTACCCATTTCATAATAAACATTTGCTTCATTTATTATTAAATTAAAGTCCTTTGGTGAAGCTTCTCTTGCTTTTGCAATTGCTTCTAAAGCTTTTTCATTTTGACCAAGACCAACATAATCAAGTGCCATATATCTAATAATGTCGTTTACTTTAGATGGCTTTTGCTCTACAGATGCGTTTTCAGCAACTTTCAAACGAATTTGATTATCCATTTCTTTTTTTGAATTAAAAACCACTTCTTCACCATTTATAATACTTGTAGCTTTATAAACTGTCGTACTACCATTATAATTCATATCCAACAACTGTTGAAATTGATCAACAGATGTTTGATAATCTTTACCGTAATAATTTAAATATGCAGAAGAATACAATGAAACAGTATCTGTTGGCATTAATTTATAAACTTTATAATAACCATCTGCAGCTTTTTTATAATCATCAACATTTAAAGTTGCATTTGCTGATTGAAAATTTTTATATGCCTTATCTTTTAAACTTCCAGCGATATTGTTTAAAGTTTGAGCTGCTTGAGCAGAATAACTTGTTGCTTTCCCTTTTTCAATATCCAAAACTTTGTTTAATACTAATCCAACAGCTTCTAAATTAGAATTGGCTCCATTAGCATATAAAGCCATTCCTTTTATAAAATAAAATTTAGCTTTTGATTTATCATCAGCGCTGGCAATTAAACTTTCTGCTTGAGATATTGCAGACAATGCTCCAGCAAAATCACTCTTTTTTAATGCTTTTTCTGC